>JAJYIX010000026.1 GCA_021789865.1 bacterium | reverse complement strand
GGAAAGCAAAAAAATTGGCGGCTGATTACGGTAAAAAACTCATTTCCGTCAACCACCTCGAAGGACACCTGTATTCACCTTTTGTCCAGAACAGCAAGGGTAATCCTAAACTTGACATAAAATTTCCATATCTCGGTCTCGTCATATCGGGCGGACACACGGAGTTCGTTATGATGAAGGATTATTTGAAATACGAAGTTATCGGTTCGACTCTCGACGATGCGGCCGGCGAAGCCCTTGATAAAGCCGGAAAGCTGATGGGTTTGGGATATCCGGCCGGACCGGTAATCGAACGGCTCGCCGCCGAAGTCGGCAATGTCGACAAGTATCACTTCCCTCGTCCAATGCTTAAAAATCCCGATCTCAATTTTTCATTTTCCGGATTGAAAACGTCTTTTTATTACTTTGTCAAAGATCTAAGCGAAAAGGAAAAAAATGCCGATTTGAAAAATCTTGTCAGCTCTTTCCAGCAAGCGGTCTTTGACACTCTTCTAATGAAGACTTCAAAAGCGATAAAAAAAACCGGAATCAATAAACTTTTAGTAGGTGGCGGCGTCAGCGCCAACTTATACCTTCGTACGCGACTTCGCAATCTTTTGAAGCATGAAGGCGGTGAGGTTCTATTTCCGTCATATAAATATCTGACCGGTGATAATGCGGCAATGATCGGTGTCGTCGCTTCCTTCAAAGCCGAAAGAAAACTTTTTGTCGGTGAGGTCGAGTCATTGGACAGAATTCCAAGAATGTCCTTGTAGATTTGACTACGCGATATTTTTTGCTAAACTATTACTTGTTAAGTAGTAAGTTAATTATGCTCAATATCACCGTCCAGTCCGATTACGGAATAATTCTTATTACGAGTCTCCTCGACAGAAAAGACTTTACCCCTCTCTCTTCGCTGATTGAAAAGACCAATTTACCGAAAAGATATTTGGCTCGGATCGCGGCCGAATTGGCGAAAAACAAAATTCTTGAAAGCCGTGAAGGTAAAGTCGGCGGTTATCGGCTGACAAAACAGGCAGAAAAAATTACCCTTTTTGACTATCTAAAGGTATTCGAGGGAGATCTTACGATTACCAAATGTTCCAAGACCGATTACGATTGCCCGTGGGAGGGAGTCTGTGAGCACAAAAGCTTTTTTAAACATCAACTTACGTCGGTTATCACTTCCGAGTTGAAAAAGTACAGACTCCTCCAAATACTTAGAAAAAAACTCAATTGAAAGTTTTATCATTCCAAATGATGATAATAAAAAATTTGACCGTTTCGGTCGCCGAAAAAAAAATTCTTGACGATATCAGTTTTTCTTTTGAGAAAAACAAAGTCTATGCCCTGATGGGTCCAAATGGAAGCGGAAAATCAACTTTGGCATATACCTTAGCCGGTCATCCGGCGTATGTATTGTCAAAACGATCTAGAATAAAGTATCAGTCGATCGACATTGGCAGTTTGACGGCCGATAAACGAGCCAAAAAAGGGATTTTTCTGTCATTTCAATCACCATTATCGTTAAATGGCGTCACCGTATTCCAGCTTTTGAGATTGGCGTTGTCCGGGAAAAAAGACCCCGTGGCTATTAAGAGGGAAATGGAAAAATTGGGAAAAGAATTAAAAATAAAACCGGAACTATTAAAAAGGTCTCTCAACGAAGGAGCCTCAGGAGGAGAAAAAAAGAAGCTAGAGCTCTTGCAGGCAGTGATATTGGGAGCCGAATTTTTGATTTTTGACGAGATCGATACCGGCGTCGACGTTGACGCCCTGAAGACAATCGCCACGTACCTAGATTCGATAAAAAAAGGGAAAACCGTATTGCTTATCACTCACTACAACCGCATCTTGAAATATATCAAGCCCGACAAGGTGGTGGTTCTGGTAAATGGACAAATCGTCAAAACCGGCGATCATAAGCTGGCAGAGGAGATTGAAGCCAATGGTTACACCAAGTACCAAAAACATATTGGATAATTACTACACAAATAATCAATCAATGAAACAATCCAATCTTGATTTCAACTACAAATACGGTTTTTCCATGCCGGAATCGAACGTATATAAGAGTCGGAAAGGCATCAGCGACAAAGTGATAAGGGACATCTCGACCATCAAAAACGAACCTTCGTGGATGACGGATTTCCGTCTAAAAGCTTATGAATTTTTCAAAACCAAGCCGATGCCGAAATGGGGGGCCGACCTGTCAAAGATAAACTTCGATGATATATATTACTATATCAAGCCGACAAATGAACTAAAAAACTCGTGGGACGAATTGCCGAAGGAAATCAAGGACACCTATGACAAAATCGGAGTTCCCGAGGCGGAAAAAAAATTTCTGGCTGGCGTGTCGGCTCAGTACGAATCCGAAGTTGTCTATGAAAGCATCCAGAAGGAATTGACAAAAAAGGGAATAATTTTCTGCGACATGGACAGCGGTCTTAAAAAATATCCGGAGATAGTCAAAAAATATTTCGGTACGGTGATATCTCCTTATGACAATAAATTTGCCGCTCTGAATTCAAGCGTTTGGTCGGGCGGCTCCTTTGTTTACGTTCCTAAAGGTGTTAAAGTGGATCTGCCGCTTCAGGCATATTTTCGGATAAATGCCCAAAATTTTGGACAGTTTGAAAGAACTCTCATAATTGCCGAAGAAGACAGTTTCGTCCACTATATTGAGGGTTGTACGGCGCCGATTTACTCGACTTCATCCTTGCATGCAGCCGTTGTCGAGATTATAGTTAAGCCGGGCGCAAGAGTCCGTTATACTACGGTTCAAAACTGGAGCAAAAACGTCTATAACCTGGTGACCAAAAGGGCCAAAGTTTTCGACAACGCCCTTATGGAATGGGTTGATTGCAATATCGGAAGCTACGTAACGATGAAGTATCCCTCGTGTTATCTCGTCGGTCGTGGTGCTCGAGGGGAAGTTCTGTCGATTGCTTATTCGGGACATGGGCAACATCAGGACGCCGGAGCCAAGATGATCCATCTGGCCCCAGAAACGACGTCGAGGATTATTTCGAAATCGATATCCAAAGACGGAGGCAGGACTTCATATCGTGGCTTGGTTCATGTCTCGCCGGTTGCCCGTGATGCGAAAGTTTACGTTTCGTGCGACGCTCTCCTGATAGATGAAAAATCACGAAGCGATACCTACCCCGACATGAAAATCAGCAATCAGCAGGTCGACGTCCAGCACGAAGCGACCGTTGAGAAAATCGGCGAAGAGAAGTTGTTTTACCTGGCTTCACGAGGAATAAGTAAAATTGAAGCCGAAGGAATGCTCGTCAACGGTTTCATCGAACCGGTCACAAGAGAAATTCCGCTGGAATATTCCATAGAACTTAACCGCTTGGTCAATTTGGAAATGGCGGGATCAGTGGGGTAAAAAAATATTGACAATTATGATTTGCCAATCTATATGCCAACTATTAATTTGAACGTTACCAAAACATCCAAAGTAACTTTTGATAGACCTGGTGACTACGTCGTATTTTTTGAAAATCTTTCAGGTGACTTTACCTTCGATATCAAAGAATCCGGAGTAAACTTGAAAATATTTGGACTTTATCACGGTAAAGATAAAGACGAATTTCAAATCAACACTTTTCAAAATCATGTTGCGCCCGGATCGACGTCAGACCTTCTCATAAAAGGCGTTTTTGATGACCAATCGCGATTTTATTACCGTGGGTTGGTCAGAATTGAAAAAAACGCTCAAAAATCCCACGCTTACCAAAAAAACCAAAACTTGCTCCTTTCCAAAAATTGTTTTGTCGATTCAAAGCCCTATCTTGAAATACTGGCAAACGACGTTTTTTGCACACACGGGTCGACGACCGGCCGGATAGACAAGGAGATGATGTTTTATACTTTGACGAGAGGACTCGCAAAGCCCGACGCGGAAAAATTATTAGTTGACGGGTTTTTAAACGAAATCAGGCAAAAAGCCGGACTATGATATGGACGAATTTAAAAATGTAAAAAAACAATTTCCGATTTTTTCAAATTTTCCCGGGCTGATTTATTTGGATTCGACCGCGACCTCCCTTAAGCCATGGTCGGTCATCGATGAACTTTCAAAGTACTATTCAAATTACTCGGCTAACATTTACCGTGGCGTTTATCGAATTTCGGAAAAAGCGACCGAAGAGTTTGAAAAAACGAGACAAATAGTCGCTCAATTTTTAAAAGCGAAAACATCCGACGAAATTGTTTTTACTCGCAATACCACCGAATCGTTAAATCTAGTTGCCTACACCTTGGGTCGACAAATCGTTGGCGAGGGGGATGAGATCGTAACGACCGTCATGGAACATCATTCAAATTTTGTGCCATGGCAACAGCTGGCTTTTGAAAACGGTGCGGTATTCAAAGTCATCGACGTCGACGATAGAGGATATCTCGCCTGTCATTTTGACGGGACAACTATCCCGAATATTATTTCGAAACGAACTAAAGTTCTAGCTTTAACTTATGTTTCAAACGTTTTGGGGACGATTAATCCGGTTAAACAGATCATTTTACAAGCAAGGAAAATCAATCCGGATATAATCGTTGTAGTCGATGCCGCCCAAGCCGTTCCCCATCTGGACGTAAATGTGGCGGAATTGGGCTGTGATTTTTTGGCTTTCTCTTCGCATAAAATGCTCGGGCCAACCGGCGTCGGTGTTCTTTGGGGAAGATTGAATCTTCTGGAGAAAATGTTCCCGTTTATGTTCGGTGGCGAAATGATCGTAGATGTGTCTATTGCAAAAACGACCTTTAAAAGACCTCCTCACAAATTTGAAGCGGGGACACCGGCGATTGGGGAAATTATCGCTTTTAAAGAAGCGATAAAATTTTTGCAAGCGATCGGTCTTGAAAAAATTCGCCACCATGAAAAGATTCTGGCGCTCCGCTGTTTCGACACTTTAAAAAAGGAATTTGGGGAAAAAATAAAATTATATGGCCCAAATAATTTTGACGACCGGGGTGGGGTGGTCGCCTTCAATTTCGGCGACTATCATTCCCATGACGTCGCCTCGATCTTAGACGAGGAAAATATCGCGGTTCGGGCCGGACACCACTGTGCCATGCCGCTTCACAAACGATTAGACGCCAACTCTTCGGTTAGAGCCAGTTTTTATATATATAACAATGAAAACGATATCGATTTGTTGGTAAAAGGATTAAGAAAAGTGGAAAAAATACTAAAAAATAAATAGCGAATATATGTCAATATACAGCGAATTGATTCTTGACAACTATGAAAATCCACGTAACGTCGGTGTCGTCAAGAAGCCGTCTAAACGGGTAAGTGTCTCCAATCCCTTATGCGGAGACGCGATTAGCATGTCGGTCAGAATCAAAAAAGGGAGAGTTGCGGAAATCAAATTCGAAGGTACGGGTTGCGCGATTTCCCAGGCATCTTCCTCGATGCTGACCGAATACGTAAAAGGTAAAGAAATTGTTTTGTTGAAAAATCTCGATAAAAAATTTATTATTATGATGTTGGGTGTAGAGCTTGGAGTCAACCGATTGAAATGTGCGCTACTTCCCCTGGAAGCTTTGAAAAAATTATTAGTAGAATATTAATTGATGGACAATCAGACACCGCTTGATAAAGGTAAACCGTACGGGCCGGTAAAAGTAAAAGGTGCTTATAAAGTCTGGGTCGATCCCAACCTGTGTATCGGCGCTGCGACCTGTGTCGCCGTATCACCAAAAGGCTTTGCTTTGGATACCCAGGCAAAAGCGGTCGTCTTGCGGTCGGTTGACGAAGATACGATAGAAAATATCATCGAAGCGGCCAGAGCGTGTCCGGTTGCCGCCATATTTATAGAAGATGACAAAGGTAATCGAATTTTTCCTAAATAATTTTGAGGAAAAATCAAAAGAAAATCCTGACAACCTGAGGGTCTGTCCGAAGTGCGGCATGACGAGTTTGAAAGGTATGCCGGGCGGGAGGGATTCGACTTGTGAAAATTGCGGATATAAAGACCCGTGTTGTTACGATTAAGTTCTTTCGACTTTATAGACTTTTACAATAAAATATATGAACTTTACTTGGATGATCGGTGGAGAAGCAGGTTTTGGCATCATGACGACGGGAACCGTATTCGCAAAAATTGCCAGCCGGTCGGGATACAATATTTTTGACTACATCGAATACCCTTCTCTTATCCGGGGGGGTCATAACGCATATGAAGTCCATGTGTCCGATCAGGATGTCGCTCACCTGGCTCCGACTATCGATGTTCTGGTTTGCCTTAATCGCGAGACGTTTGAAAAACACAAAAATCGGCTAACTCCAAGAAGCTATGTCGTTTATGACAATGGTGATTTTCAACCGCAAGGCGATTTTAAAAAAATAGGTGTCCCCGTGAAAAAAACCTTATCAGATCTAAAAGGCGAAGCGGTCATGAAAAATACGATTGCCCTGGGAGCATCGCTGGCGGTTGTCGGCGGAGACATCGTTGAACTGGAAAATTTGATCAGTCAGCAATTTTCCCGTAAAGGCGAAAGTGTCATTGAATTTAACAAAAAGTTTGCTCGGACCGGTTTTGAATTCGTAAAAAATAACTATCAAGAACTTCAAAACTTTTTGGTTAAGAAATCGGGTCAGGAAGAAAAGCTTATCATGACCGGCAACGAGGCTTTCAGTCTGGGCGCGGTCATCTCCGACTGCAGGTTCTATTGTGCCTATCCAATGACACCGTCTTCTTCGGTATTGACGACTTTAGCCGCGTGGCAGAAGGATACGGGGATGATTGTCCGTCATGCAGAAGATGAAATATCGGTCATCAATACGGCTGTCGGAGCCTCATTTTCCGGCGCCAGGTCAGCGGTTGGAACTTCGGGTGGAGGTTTCGCCCTCATGGTGGAAACGATATCTTTATCCGGTGTCACTGAAACACCGCTTTTGATATTTTTGGCACAACGTCCGGGTCCGGCGACCGGGATGCCGACCTGGACCGAGCAAGGTGATTTACTTTTTGCTGTTCATTCGGGTCACGGAGAATTCCCCAAAATTATTTTGGCGCCGGGAACGGTCGAGGAGATGGTTGAACTAACGACGAAGGCGTTTAACTTGGCGGATGTTTATCAACTTCCGGTCATCGTGATTTCCGACATGTACCTATCGGAAGGTCACAAATCAATAAGGAAAAAGTTCGTTGACGATTTGGCTGCCGCATACAAAGTCAATCGTGGCAAGTTGGTTACGACGGCCGCCGCACCGGCGGGCGGTAAATCCGCCATATACGAACGTTACCGCGACGTCGAAGACGGCGTTTCGCCGAGGCTTTTACCGGGAACTCCCGGATATTATTATCAGGCCAATTCTTATGAACACCTGGAAGACGGACACACGACCGAAGACGCCGCCCCGAGAATTATTCAGGTTAAAAAAAGGGCTAGAAAATGGCAAACATATTTTGCAAAAGATTTTTCCGCACCGGAAGTTTTGGGAGATTTAAAAAGCTCGGAAATTGTTTTTGTTTCCTGGGGAAGCAATAAAGGCACTATCATCGAAGGACAACGTCAACTGTCCGCCACGGGGAAAAAAACGGCTTTTATCCACTTTACCCATGTCTATCCGTTGGATAAAACCAAAATCGCACCTATTTTTGCGGACGCAAAAAGATATATCCTTGTCGAAAATAATTCTACGGGTCAATTTGGCAAACTGCTTCTTCAGGAGACAGGTATTAATATAGAAGAGAAAATATTAAGATACGACGGGAGACCTATTACGGTTGAAAACATTATCGAACACGTTAACTCGTCAACGCGTTAACGAGTGAACGAGTTTTAAATAATATGAGTACCATACAAGACTTTTCAGGTTACAATCCAACTTGGTGCCCCGGGTGTGGAGATTTTGGAATCGGAATTTCGATTAAGCAGGCGCTTGTTCAGCTAGGACTCGACCCGTCTGGAGTCGGCGTCGTATTCGGAATCGGTTGTTCCGGAAACATGAACGATTTTTTGAACGCTTATGCGATCCATTCTCTCCATGGACGGGCCATTCCGAGTGCCATCGGTATGAGATTGGCCAACCACAAACTTCCAATTCTTGCCGTTGTCGGCGACGGGGATTGTTATGGTGAAGGAGGTAATCATCTATTACACGCATGTCGTGGCAATCATGATATTACCGTTATCGTCCATGATAACGGCGTCTATGGACTGACGACCGGTCAGGTGGCTCCGACCGCCCAAAAGGGATTTAAATCGAAGTCGACCCCCGCCGGTATTATCGAAACGCCGATAAACCCCCTGAGCTTTGCGATCACGTCAGGCGCAACTTTTGTCGCCCAAAGTTTCGCCGGCGACGCCATGCATCTCGTCTCGATGATTAAAGCCGGAATCACCCATAAAGGTTTTTCGCTCGTCAATGTCTTGCAGCCATGCGTAACCTTTAATAAAATAAATACGTATCAATACTATCTGCAGCACATATATAAACTACCAGCCGATTATGATAAAAACGATTTTACCTCCGCTGTCAACAAAAGCTTGGAAATTAATGATGAAAAATTTCCTTTGGGGATTATTTACGAAGGCAATCGACCAAGTTTTGAAAGTCAGTTACCTCAAATAGGGGAGCAGACTCTCATTGAAAAAGAACGGTTCGTCAATTTTGATAAACTTGAGAAATCTTTTATATAAAAATTTTGAACGAATATTTTGGTTTAGGAAGTGGCAACGCCCTATAAATACTATAGGAATAACGCAGAAAAATGGATCTTGACAATTAGCAATTAATCTGTTAGACTGCTAAAACATATGTCATTTTTAATTGGAGCGTCAGAGCAATATATTTATCCCGTCGCACCAGTACGCGACGGAATCGTTTTTCCCGGAACCGAGAACGTTTTAATTTTCGGCAGGGAAAAAAGTAGTAACGCGATAAAGGAAGCCTTGAGGAAAGATAAAAAACTCGTCCTTCTGATGCAAAAAAATCCATCTATGGACGATCCTAAAATAGAGGACCTCTATAGCATAGGAGTATTAGTCACTATTGAAAAAACTGCCTCCGGCGAGAAAGGTGAAATGAACGTCATGGTCAAAGGCCGGGAAAAAGTCAAGGTAATTAATTTTACCAAAAAAGATTTCTGGTACGAAGCCAAGGTTGAAGTAATCAAAGAATCCGTCCAGGTCGATGAAGAGGTTCAGGCTATGGTCAAATACATATCAGCCCAGATTAAAAAGGCTATCAATCTCGGCAAGACGGTCGACTTCGTTTTTTTGATGAATATTCTCAACACTCAGAATCCCGGTGATTTTTCCAACCAAATAGCCGTCGTTTTGGATTTGAAGCCGGTTGAAAGACAGGAATTATTAGAAGACGGGAATCTCAAGACGAGACTCAAGAAAGAAGTCGATTACGTCAACCGTGAAATCAAGATCCTTGAGATTGAATACAAACTTTCGTCCAAAACCCAAAAGAAATTCGAACAGGGAATGAAAGAAAATTTTCTCCGGGAGAAGATGAAGACCATCGAAGAAGAGTTGGGTGAAAAGGAAGACAAGGATGTCGGCGAATATCGTGACAAAATAAAAAAAGCCAATATGCCGAAGGAAGTGTCCGAAAAAGCCGAAAAGGAGTTGAAAAGGCTGGCCCAGATGTCCCAGTTTAATCCGGAATCTTCGTATATCAGAACTTATTTGGATTGGTTGGTCGAGCTTCCATGGAGTAGCGTCTCGGCCAACAATATAGACATTAAAACTGCCGCAAAAATCCTTGACGAAGATCATTTTGGATTAAAGAAGATCAAGGAAAGAATTTTGGAATTCTTGTCGGTAATGGAATTATCAAAGACAAAAAAGAAAAAAGGTTATCAACCGACGATTCTTTGTTTTGTCGGGCCTCCGGGAGTCGGAAAAACGTCGCTCGGAAAATCCATCGCCAGGTCACTCGGAAGGAAGTTCGTCAAGGTCTCATTGGGCGGTATTAGAGATGAGGCGGAAATTCGTGGACACAGGAGAACATATGTCGGCGCGCTGCCTGGACGGATGATTCAGGGGATAAAACAAGCCGGTACCAAGAATCCCGTTTTTATGCTTGACGAGATCGATAAAGTCGGTCGTGATTATCGTGGTGACCCATCCGCCGCCCTCCTTGAGGCATTGGATCCCGAACAGAATCATGCTTTTTCGGACAACTATCTCGAAGTTCCTTTTGATCTTTCCGATGTCTTTTTCATCACAACGGCCAATATTTTGGATACGATCCCGGACGCGCTTTTGGACCGACTCGAAGTCATACATTTTCCAGGTTATACCGAGGACGAAAAATTTAATATTGCTGAAAAGCATCTGTTGAAAAAACAACTAGAGGCTCATAGTCTATCAGCCAAAGACGCCGGTATCAGTCCGGCCGCGATGAAAACCATAATCAGACGGTATACCCGGGAAGCCGGTGTGCGTGAACTCGAGCGGCAAATAGCGACGATTTTTCGAAAAATCGCCAGGGATATTGTCGAAAAAAAAGTCAACACAAAAAATGTCGGCGTTGCTGACGTCGCCAAATATCTCGGACCTTTCAAGTATTCTTCCCAAATGATTGAAGAAAAAGACACGATTGGTATTTCGACCGGGTTGGCCTGGACTCAAGCCGGTGGCGACATTCTTTTTATTGAAGTTGCCGTTATGCCGGGAAAAGGCGGGTTAACTTTAACCGGACACTTGGGCGACGTGATGAAGGAATCATGTCAAGCGGCCCTTTCGTATATCAGGGCGAGATACAAGAAATTCAATCTTAAGGAAGATTTTTTCCATAAAATAGATATCCACGTCCACGTTCCCGAAGGAGCGGTGCCAAAAGACGGACCGTCGGCGGGATTGGCTATCGCGACAGCAATGATTTCGGCGTTGACGAAAACTCCGACCTTGAGGACGGTCGCGATGACCGGAGAGATCACCCTTCGAGGCCGAGCTCTTGAAATCGGCGGGGTTAAAGAAAAGGTCATTGCCGCTCATCGAGCCGGGATAAAGACGGTCATTTTGCCGAAAGACAACAAAAAAGATCTTGACGACATTCCAAGCTATGTCCTCAAATCACTCGAGTTTGTCTTTGTCGAACACATGGACGAAGTTTTAAAGGTGGCTTTGAAAAACAACTAAATATAGCTCCCTCAACCGATAAGTTAAGTTGTACAGCTTGTACATCAAAGGGTTAATGACGAGGTCGAAGCTACCCACAAATTCCACAAATTTGGTGTTATAACCTTCCTTAAACCTTGTGAATCCGGCCCAAGGATGACCAGTGTCATAATTTGGCGGAAGTGAACCCCACATGTCAAATCGTACGGCACCAAGTTTTTTTCCGAGCCTTATCGCTTCCCACATCAATAGGTTCGAAGCCATCAAATTCCGATGTTTGTCCGATGTTCCCCCATAGACATAATAAATGGAGTTCTTGAAATAAAACATCTCGTAGGCGGCCAAAGGTTCACCATCAAAATATGCAATTAACAAATGAGCAATATCACCTTTAAGGGTTTCCCAAATGTCGCGATGATATGCCGGAGTATGTCCAAAATATTTTTGACGACGGCAGGTAACAAAATACAGTTTAATGAAATCTTCAAAGCCTTTTTTGTCGAATACTTCCTTGACGACGACGCCTTTTTTTTGGGCTAACCGGATATTGTATCTGGTTTTGGAATGAAAACTTTTTAAAAGTTCGTCGTCGTTTTTTTCCAAGCTTAGAATCTGTGACCACGAAGGGAATAGCGGGTGAGGGGATTTTACCATCAGGAATTTTGGATCATGGATCGTTGGACGGCTATCTTTGATCTCGTATGGTTCGATTTTTATAAATACGAGTCGATTTTTACGACCAAAATCTTGCAAAAAAAAGAGAACTTCCTTCGAAGGGTTTACGCAGCGCGGAATGTACCCGATTTTATAAGGCGTGTGGGGAAGTCTATGGACGGTCATTTGGAAAGCATTTTTCAGGTTGGTGTTTCTAAACTCACCGATCCTGACCACCTCAATTCCCATTTTCTTTCTTGCTTCGCCCCAGCTCCAAGCCTGCATTGGGTGATGGCACGCCTCATCGTACAGTAACGGTGAAAATCGGTCATCGATAATTTGGACACTCATGAGAGTTATTTTTTTACGGCAGACTTGATAATTTCCAAAGTCTTTTCACCGCAACTTTCCCACGAAAATTCTTTGATTCTCGCGAGACCTTTTTTGACGAGATCCTTTCTCATTTTTTCATTTTCCTTAATTAGCCTTATTTTTTCAATTAGGTCAGCCTGATTTTTAGGATCAAAATACAAAGCGGCGTCACCGCCGATTTCAGGTAGAGCGGCGGTAAAAGAAGAAACGACCGGACATCTGAAGCTCATCGCCTCAAGAATCGGTATCCCGAAACCCTCGTATAATGACGGTAAAACAAGACAAAAAGCATTTTTGTAAAGAAAGATGAGCTGATTATCGGTAATAAAATCGGTAAAGTATATCTCATCATCGAGTCCGAGGTCCTCGACTTTTTCAAAGATTTTTTCATACAACCAACCTTTTTTTCCGGCGATAACAAGTTTCATATCCGGGTAACTAGACTTGATTTTCGAAAAAGCCTCGATTAAAAAAGTAACGTTTTTTCTGGGTTGCAGGGTCCCAACATACAGTATATAAGGGTTTCGACTCAGATTGACTCTTAACTTGCCTTCGGCCGACGTATGGATTTTTTCGTACCCGTTGTAAACGACTATTACTTTGTCTTGGGAGGCTCCATAGGCTTTTTCGATGTCCTTTTTAGTCGTCTTGGAGACGGCTATCACTTTGGTTGCTTTTGAAATGGACGACTGCGTCCAATTTTTCAGCTGATATAAATCTTTTTTCAAAAAATCCTCGGGAAAATACAGATAGGAAAGGTCGTGAATGGTGACGACTGTTGGGACAGGGCATACTCTCGGCAGGTAATGCGCAGGGCTGAAAAAAACGTCCAATTGTTTTTTGGAAAAAAGGGCCAGTGGAAGAAATATTTGCGACCATAAAAATTTTCCGGCGACGACTTCGTATTTAAAATATGGATTTTCCTTAGGCATATCCGTCAGCGGTTGGCATCTCAGATATATCCGAAACGAGAGTTCACCCGACGCTTTTTTCTGGAAGTACTTCAGTAAGTTATAAGTGTACACCGATACACCGACCCGATTTTGGACGTTGGCTTCATTGCCATCTACGGCGATTATCATATGATATTCTATCACCAATCCTTACAAATTCCTATAAACAGATTCAAGTTTTTCCGCGATTTTATCCCATTGATATTTTTCTTTAACCAATTTTAAAGCATTTTTCCTCATTTGTTCAAATTTTGTTGGAGAATTTATCAATTCCATGATTCGTTTCACGAACTCGTCGGGTGAACTGGCGATAAAGACGTCTTGCCCGCCGACAACATCCAAGCCTTCGACTCCGGTCGGAGTCGAAATCACCGGAACGCCACTTCCCATCGCCGCCAGAATTTTCAACCTGGTCCCCCCGGGTCCGAATATCGGAGCAATAAACACCGTCGCTTTTCCGAAAAGTTCCTTGACCTTGGCGATGTCGTCGGTCTTGATATTGACGATTTCAACCTTGGAATCGGCCGTTTGGCATTTGTTGGCGTTCTGACCGGCGATGACGACTTTTATTTTTTTGTTACCGTTCGCTTTAATTATTGGGAAAATTTTATTGATTATATACTGGGCCGCCTCAGAATTTTGAAGCCAGTAAAAATTTCCCTGAAAAAATACCACCGGATTTTTCAAATTCTTTTTGGTTAAAGTTGGTACGATCATTTCATCGCCGGCGCCGTTTGGAATTATCGAAGTCTTAATTCTTGGCTCTTCGGTTTTGATAATTTTTTCATCGGGAGTCGAGACAGCGACGACAATATTGGCCTTTTTCCAGTAATATTTTTCCCAGAACTTGAGTTTTGTGATATCGACGTCGAAATACATCATCGCCCTGAAATACCATGGTAGGGAGCGGACGAAATGTTTGTAGACTTGATATTCTATTGTCTGCTCGACAAGTACAATGGGAGTTTTCGTCCGGGGAATATGAGGCATGACGTAAAATGTCTCGGCATGGATTACATCAAAATTTTCTTTATTTAGTAGTTCCCTGATGATATCTTTCGCTTCGACGGAGAAATTTCTGACGACTAAAAACGGTTTAAGTGAAAAAATCGTTCGGGTAATCGTATTGAATTCCCAGGGTTTCTCCGGTCTTTTACAAAGGTATATTTCCTTGCATAAACTTTTCAAATGGGGATAATACGCCTTTTCTTTTTCGTTTTTGTAAAGAGCGACCAGAGTGATTTCATTATATTTGCTTAGGTGTTTGAGAAGATTATACGTCCTGATTTGACCCCCGGATGACGGCGGATAAGGAACATACGGAGTGACCATCAAAACCTTCATATATTTGAGATTATAGCTTGAAAATACTTAATTTATCATTCTCAAAAATATTGGTAAATTTATCTTTCTTCAACTGGGCGACCATTCCTGAGTTTGAAGTCGCGATGTACGCATAGCCTTTTTGCGCGAGAACAAGCGGGTCTTCATATACCGATGGAGCTCCCTTTCTGTCCGAAAGATAAAGTAAAGTCGTGTCACCGGTCGTATCGGTGACGACCAAATCTCCGGGAGAAGTCAAACTATTGATAATTTTCGCCTCCTGAACTAAATCGGTCGAGTATCCGTAATAATCTTTGACAGTGTAATATGAGACGAACCAGGAAAAAGCGAGAATGACAAAAACCGTCAGCGTGGATATGATGGTCGCCAGAAAACTTCTTTTTATCAAGATGACGAAACTGACGCCGATCCCGGCGAAAATGGCCACGGCCGGAAGGATGAAAGTTTGATAATACACGTGTTGAACGTTACCTCCCTCGAAAACAAAAAGATATATCACGGAGGAGGCGAGTATCGAGTGCAGCAAAAGTTTTTTTTGTTTGACAAAACCACCGACCACCAAAAAAGCCGTCGCCAGACCACCCATGATGATGTTGTTTATTCTTTCCTGAAATACCCAGCGGAAAAAAGCCGGCCGCAAAAAAATTTCCTGGAGTCCGCTTCCGGTGTTAACGCTCGTCAAAAGCCATTCCGCCGCCGGTATGCCTTCGGGATACTTGAGCATGTATATGCGCCATAGTGCCAAAGGCAGAGCCGACAGGATAAAATATGCGTAAACCTGTGGTTTTTTGATTAATGACCAACGGTATTTTAGCCAAAAGATATAAAGGATCGACAGAAAAAAGAAGATAGCCGGAGGTTTTGCTAGAAGGGCCGTCGCCATAAAAACGATCGACAAAAGATAAAATAGCCAGAATGATGGGTTGAGATAAAGAAGTAATATTGAAATAAACGAAAACGCCAGAGCTGTCGTCTCAGGCAGAATCACGCCTGAAAAAAACACGAAAAAAGGGAAAACGGCGTATATGAAGCTCGCGAAAACCGCGGCCAGTCTATTAAACTCTTTTAAAGTCAGATAGTAAATAATGGCGATGACGACCAGGGAAAAAAAGATGGACGTGATTCTGCCCCAGATTTCCAGCGAAATCGAGGGGATGAGTTTGTATAAGGCGGCAAATATGGCGTTATATATTGGGAATTCGACATAACGATATCCTTGAGGATTCTCTAATCCAGATTGCACGTTGGAAAAATCGTCATAGCGCGGGTGAAGTAAATCGAAGCCGCCCCTGACAAAATTGCGGGCGACCGCAGCCGTATCGGCTTGTCTCCAGCTGTGAAAATCAGCCAGCGGGATATCGATTTTATACAATCTGAGCGCCAGCGCAACGATAATAACAAAAATAAGTATTAAATAATCAATCTTTTTCATACGCTGAAAAACACTTATGACCGCGATATTTTGGTCGTATAATAACCCATAAATACGCCTGCCATCAGCCAAAATACGTAGGCGACTTTCGAAGCCTCGAATACGTCTATATAGGTGGCGTTTATCAAAAGAGCCAGGATGCCGGCGATGAATCCCAAGCCGATGATCATCTCTTCCTTAGACATTTTTTGTCCGGCCAAGTAAATCGTCTGGACTATCTTGAATATTATGAACAAGAATAGACCGGTACCCAAGAGACCAGTTTCTCCAAGCCAACGCAGGAAATCATTGTCGGTCGCTTCGGTAATGGCGGATGGACCGGCTCCAAGAACCGGATTTTTAAGAAACGCTTTGATCGCCCGAGGCCATTCGATTTGTAATCTGGTGGCGAATGAGATGTCGGAAACGACCGTATTGACGGGCGTCAGCTGAGTATTGATTTCCGCCGACACGCTGGCTTCGATTTGTTGCATTTCCTTGGCGGTTATTTTTTTACCAGCGGCCGAAGCCTCTTTGATTTTTTGGGAAATTAACTGATCCTTTATGATGGCAATGTTGTCAGCCGGTTTATTTTTAGTGGTGGGCTTGGTTTTTTTTGCAACCGGAACGATGTCACTAATCGTATTTAAAGGAATGTAAAAGCTACCGGCCGGCAAATTTTGGGTCGTAATTTTCTGACCGATGTAGACGGCCCCGGTTTTTTCATTAACTAAAATTCTTCTCACTTGAAAAGTTTGCAGAAATCTTTTTGTCAATTCACCGGTCGTCAGAACCAATAAGACGGTCAATACGAAAACGACGATGGCGACCCGAAATTTCTTTAAGAAAAACATTAAAGCAAAAATAGTGACGAAATATGCGCCGAAAGATATCCTGGACGAGGTATATATAAGTACGAGAAGAGCCAGGACAAATAGCCCAAAAAGTCTCTTTTTTCCTCTCTGGAAATAGGTAGCCAGAATCACCGGCAATGCCAGGACAAGATACGAAGCCAGATCATATTGGCCGGCAAAGGTGCCCGAAATTCTCGCATCAGGTGTCAAATACAGCAAATAGCCCTTGGAATATTCGGGGTTCATCGTCTGAACAGCCGGAAAATTCAAAAATTTTTGACCGATTCCATAAAGGACGACGACAAATACGGATACAAGGTAAGCGTTGAGAAAGTTGACAAAATCTTTTTTATTTTTGATGACCGATGTGGCGGCAAAAAATATCATCATGTACTCAACCCTTCTTGCCGCATTGAGAAAGCCGACGCTCAAAATGACGACCGTTTTTGATATGTAATGTCCGTATAAAAACGAAACAAATACCGCCAACCAAAAAAGAATGAAAAGCGGGAGCATGGTCGGATTAAGCTTGACTTTTCGTCTTATCAACTGAATCAAGAAAATCAAGGCGACCAAAGCGACGAAAAAATCATCATATCTTATCGCGATATAAGTATAGTTGACATTTGCAAAAGGGAGCTTTGGCCAT
>JAJYIX010000025.1 GCA_021789865.1 bacterium | reverse complement strand
TTTAAAGTCCGCCACGTGATGAATATCACCGACGTCGGACATCTTTCCGGAGACGACGACTCCGGGGTCGACAAGTTGGAAAAAGGCTCTAAAAAAACCGGTAAAAGTGTTTGGGATGTCGCTAAATTCTATACGGAATATTATTTTAAAACAATGGATCGCCTAAACGTTATTCGACCCGATACCATCTGCCCGGCAACTGACCACATTCGAGAGATGATCGCTCTTATCGGAAAGCTCGAAAAAAACGGTCTGACTTACGAGACAAAAGAAGCCGTTTACTTTGACACGACGAAATTTAAAAACTACGGAAAACTTTCACGACAAAAACTTGAAGAAAAGCTTCAAGGCGTTCGAAACGAAGTTTTTGTCGATTCGGACAAAAGACACCCGGCCGATTTTGCCCTGTGGTTCAAAAGACAGGGAAGATTTGCCAATCACACCATGCACTGGGATTCACCATGGGGAGACGGGTTTCCCGGTTGGCATATAGAGTGCTCAGCCATGAGCATGGAATACCTGGGAAGTACCATCGACATACATACCGGTGGCGTCGATCATATACCGGTCCACCACGAAAACGAAATTGCCCAATCGGAGTCGGCGACCGGAAAACCTTTTGTCCGATATTGGTTCCACAATAACTTTTTAAAAGTAAATGGTGAAAAAATGAGCAAAAGTCTTGGAAATTTCTATACGATTGAAGACCTCGAAAAATATAATATCGACCCCTTAGCTGTCAGATATCTATTTCTACAAACTCACTATCGTCAGGTGATGAACTTTACCTGGGAATCGGCTAAAGCCGCCCAAGAAGGACTACAAAATCTTAGAAACTACGTGGCCAATCTTCGAAAATCTTTTGATGACCGAATTCGGCCAAACCTGACCGACGAAGCTGAATCATATCTGAAAAAGTTTAAGATCGATGTTGAAGAAGATTTGATGCTTCCCCAGGCGATCGCGACGATGTGGGAGCTACTTAAATCGAACATTTCCCCCGACGAGAAACTATTACTAGTTCTGAAGTTTGATGAAGTTCTTGGTTTGGAATTGGACAATGTCAAGCCGGTTACCATTCCGGAAGATGTCAAGGTCATGGCCGAACAGAGACTTGACGCAAAAAAAGTGGGCGATTATAAAAAAGCCGATCAAATAAGAAAACTAATCAGGGTCAAAGGTTTCGAAATCGAGGATTCAAAAGACGGATATCAAATCAAGAAATTGGCTTAATTGACAAGTAGGCCGCCAAATATTAAAATACATATATTTGGTCGACGAAAAAATGTCTATAACAATAGATAGTTTGCCCGTAAACCAGCAGATTATGTTTGGTGGATTTGCTGGCTTTTTTTGTATATGGAAGAAAAAAGTAAAGGACAGATAGAAGATAGAATTTCCAAAGAGATCACCCGATTTTATGCGGAGTCCTTGGGTGTCGGTCCGAAACAGTCTAAGACATATATCATCGAAGATATGGTCATCATACGTCTCAAGGGAAAATTATTACCGATCGAAGAAAATCTTTTGAAACTGTCAAACAAAAAGGGGATCGAGCTTGTGAAAAAAATTCGCGAATCTTTATCTGAAGTCAATACCGATAAAATCTCAAAGATTATAAGCGATATCGCCGGTATAAAAGTCGTCAGTGCCCACTCGGATATCAGTACTCGAACCGGCGAAAGGGTAGAGGTTTTTATTTTGGAAAAAAATTTTTCGAAGTAGGCCGAAGAAAAAACCGAAGGCGTCATTAATAAATGCTCCAGCGGTTAGTTAGGCGGCAGACTGCGCATTACACATTTTTTATTGCGCCGTCAAATGGAAAGCCGCCGATTTTGGAAATATTTCTCATACGGGTTTCTTGCCGTCAACACCTTTTGCGCTCTCGTTTTATTGGAAACGATTATATTTGGTCGGCCCTATGCTAGTATTTTTCTGATGATTTTTATACCGATTACGTATTATAACTTTAGGAAGTACCGATCGCTCAAAATTAAATAATCAGATCCTCTTGTATATTCTGATTACCGGATGGTCGAAAACGCTCCAGGTCTCCTCGGCTGTTTCATCCGGAAAGACGGCTTTGAATTTGAGACCCCATATGTTTATTGATAACGTCGGGTAAGAGGTGAATTCAGCCACTTTTTTGAAACCAAGCGTATCGTCAAAAAGTCCGTCATAGTATTTTTTCAAATCAGGATATTTGGCCGACAAGGTCGAGCATCGATTCGAGGCATAAGACAGTTGCGCAAATTTGTCCTCTGACCGACAATATTGATTTTCGAAAATCCGTCTTGATGGAACAAATATATATTCCGAGTTTTTAAGGTCATTCTCTAAATCGTTTTGGAGTTGCCTATTGGAATCGAGGTTGTAAAAATCGAAAGAAATAACTCGGTAAACATTTTGAGTTTTTACGGTCGGAAGAGCGATTGGAATGTCTACAACGTTGGCGGTTTCACTGATTATTTGACTCTCGTTTGGAATATTTTTATATATCCACTTTGACGCTTCAACCCTGACATCCGGGTTTTCATACACAAAGAGGTAAGCCAAGCCGGGTAGCGCCATCACGATGACAAAAAGAACGATGACGGGCATCAGAATTGCTCGATTGATTCCCGACTTCATTAAATCGAAAATTTTAAAAATGAAAATCAGGGAAAATATCACCAAAATGGGAAAGACGGGTGCCATAAATCTTGTCCATTTGGCAAAAATAAACGCATTTGGCAGAAAATAAATTGCAAAGGCCAATCTTAGGATATTGACTCTTACGTCTTTCCAACCGATCGTAAAAAATCCCAATAAAGCGAAAATCTCTGTAATAAGTCCGAGTGCGAAAGGGAAAATTTTCACCAATTGGAAAGCAATTGGAATCGAGTCGAAAAATTGTCTAGTATAAAAAACTTCGATCGTTCCGAGCGCCACTTCTTTTTCGTAAGTTATCGACGAAATAAAACTTGGCCAATTTATGAAATCGTGCGGCGAACTCAATATGAAAACCACCATCGATATCATAAACAAAACAACGATGTCCAAAACTCTCAATAATCCTTGATAATGGATTGGTAAGCGATTATTTTTTTTAAAAATCAAGGCGGCAACTGGCACGGGAAAAAATACCAACGAAGATACTTTTGTGCCAACTGATAGCCCGAAAGTTATCGCCGTCAAAAGAACAAAAGGGATTACCTTGATTTTTTCACCGACATAACTTAACGACAGATAAACGATTACTCCGTATAAAAACATCAATAGTGATTCGGTCGTTCCAAAGTGGGCAAACTGAATCGCAAAGGGGGAAAAGACTATCAGGGCACCAGAAACGATTTTTCTAAAAAACGATTCGCTTTCAAAAAATGAATCTAAGGTTTTGATGACAACGACCGCTAAACCGACCGACGACACCGCCGACAGGATTCTTAAGCCTAACACCCCTTCACTAAAGCTTATCGGATACCCCATACCGCCATCGAAAAATTTAACTCCGAGAGCGATGATATACCCCAAATATAAGGAAAGTTGTCCATAGGCGAAAAAATTCGGATTGAAACAGTTGATCAAATCAAAGGGAGTTTGAACTTTTATCCACGAAGTAATGTTCGGCCAAACTCCGAGGAACGACTTCGGCAACGAAAAAGAAAACACGGGAAGTTGACACTTAAGTTGGATAATCGCATCAGCCATATTGCGTTCGTCGGGATGCATCGGGTAAGGAAGACCCCAACCAAGGTTGACAAATCTCGTATAAAACAAGGATCCCAAAAAAACTAACCAAAACAGAACGAGCAATAATCGGTTGATTTTTTTATGCATGATTAGTATTATTATACCAACATGAAATACGACTTAACCTTTTTGGTCAAGGAAGAAAAGACGGCTACGGTAGTCTCAGAAATTCTCAAGACGTCAAAAGGTAAAATCCTAAAGGAGAATGTCTGGGGTGAAAAGACTCTCAGTTATCCGATAAAAAATCAACCGAGAGCGTACTTTTTTAACTATTCGTTCGAAATGGATAAAAGCGCCTTGGCTGATTTCAAAAAAAAGTTGAATTTTGAAGAAAAAATATTAAGATTTTTACTTTTGGGACAAGAAGAATAAATATCATGGCGAGCCGATCAATGAATCGAGTATTGCTAATTGGCAATTTGACGCGGGATCCGGAGCTGAAGTATACTCCGGCCGGCACGGCTGTCTGTACTTTCGGAATTGCGACAAACAGAAGTTGGACAACCGCCGACGGTTCGACCAAAGAAGACACCCAATATCATCGAATAGTCGCTTGGCAGAAGTTGGCCGAACTTTGCGGAAAATTATTGACGAAAGGAAAGAAAGTGTTCGCGGAGGGAAGGATCACCTACCGTTCTTACGTAGGCAAGGATGGTCAGCAAAGGTCGATAACAGAGATAGTCCTTGACGACTTTATAGTTTTCGGTGACGGGAAAAGGGCCGTTTCGACCGGGGATGAGACCCAAACCAAGACCGAGCCCGTCAAGGAAGATAAAGTCGAGGACGCCAAAGGAAGCGCCGGAGAAGTCACGGAGGAAACAGTCAATCCCGACGACATACCGTTTTAAAATATATAAAAATAATTTAAAGTTACAACTTTTAAAAAACAAATAACAAATCTATGAAATGTTTTTTTTGTCAGTACGGAAGCGAGCCGAGTTTTAAAGACTTGGATAACTTGACAAAGTTTTTAAGTGCTAGAAAAAAAATCGTCAATCGCGAACGCAGTCATTTGTGCGCAAAACATCAACGAAAATTGCAGAAAGAAATAAAGTACGCTCGCTTTTTGGGACTTCTGCCTTACGTTTCTTATCAAGGCATAAAATGATTTCTGTTATAATCATTTTATGATCGTAACTCTAAGTCTTCCCGATGACACTTATTGCCTTCTGAAAGAGGATAGCGACGTTGATTTCTCGACGCCTTTTTTTGAAAAAAGGACTGAAACCATGATCCACGTCGAAGTCGCCAAAAAACTCTCGATATCTCCCGACAAGATTTTTCGATATTTAAAAAAGCTCGTTGGCGAAAAAGTCGCCGAGGATGAAATTATCGCCGAGAAAAAGGGATTTATGTCGAATGTCATCGTCAAATCACCAGTGTCGGGTGAAATCCAGGAAATCAATCATGATAAAGGCGTCCTCATAGTCAAAACGGAAAGCGATGAAAAAAAAACTACTTACTGCTATTTCAAAGGAAAAGTAAAAAAAATCCGAAAAAAAGAGTTTGATATCGAATTCGGTCGTGTCGCGGAGTTTTCGATTAAGGAAGCCAGTAGTTTTTTTGGCGGAGAGGTATATTTTTTCGAAGACGGTAAGATTCTTAAAGAAGATGAATTGTCGGGAAAAATAGTTTTGGCCGAGAAAATCGGCGGTCTCACAGAAGTGAAATCCGAAGCTTTGGGATGCGCCGGATTTGTCACTTCCGAAAAGCTTGCAGAAGCTACGTCTCTTCCGACATGTCTTATCAAAAATCACGCCGATTTTGAAAAAATTCGTAAACTAAAATTATCCTCTTGCTTAATTGATAAAAAAAATAGTAGAATTCTATTCTATCCGTAAAATGAAAAATAAAACCAAAAAGACCTTAACCAACACGATTTTGAGCATTGCCGTTCTTGTTATCGTTTTCGGCTTGGGTTATAAAATCGGTCAATATCGAAGTCCTTTTACCGTTGGATCCGGTTTTGCCAATTTCGGGACGATGAACTTTAGTCTTTTTTGGGAAACTTATAACGACCTCAAACAAAAGTACGTCGACAATAAAAAACTCAATGACCAGACTCTTTATTACGGCGCCATCAAAGGGATGACGGCGGCTATCGGCGATCCTTATACTTTTTTCATGACCCCATCGGAAAATCAGCAATCCAAGCAAGATCTTGAGGGAAAGTTCGACGGAATCGGGGCGCAGCTCGGCCTAAAGGATAATCGAATCGTCATTGTCGCGCCCTTAAAAAATTCTCCGGCGGAAAAGGCCGGTATCAAGTCCGGAGATCTGATCGATAAGGTCGACGGGGTATCGACCGCAAGCTGGACCTTATCACAAGCCGTCAACAAAATCCGTGGGGCCAAAGGCACCAAGGTAACTTTGACAATCGGTCGAAACGGTAAAGACTTCGACGTCACGATAACAAGGGACGAAATCGTCGTCCCATCGGTGGAACTGTCTTTCAAAAACAATGTCGCCTATCTTAAACTTAATCAATTCGGCGATACGACTAATCAGGAGTGGGACAAAGCCGTTACTCAAATTGCCTCAAAGTGGAAAAATAAGGAAATCAAAGGTATGATCCTTGACTTGAGAGATAATCCGGGCGGATATTTGGAAAGCGCCGTGTATCTGGCTTCCGATCTTCTTCCAAAAGGTAGCCTGGTCGTCAAACAGGAATCAGCCAATCCGGGTGAGTCGCAAAATTACTATGTCGATAGACAAGGTCGCTTGACCGACATTCCCCTGGTCGTCCTCATCAATCAAGGTTCTGCTTCGGCCAGCGAGATATTGTCAGGAGCAATCAGAGATTATAAAAGAGGTAAGCTCGTCGGAGAAAAAAGTTTTGGCAAAGGTTCGGTCCAAGAAGCCTTGGATCTTTCAAACGGCGCTGGTCTTCATGTCACGGTCGCCAAATGGGTGTTGCCCAACGGAGACTGGATAAACGGAAAGGGAATAGAGCCCGATATCAAGATCGCCAACCCGACCGACAACAGTAATACGGTGACCGAAGCAACCGATGCCCAATTACAGAAAGCTTTTGATTTGCTCAAATAATTGGCGTTTATTAAGCTTTTTTTAAGGATTGCTATTGATAATGAAATTATGAAAAAGCTTTTAATTCTACTTGTCATCTGCATCATCGCCTTTATACTCGTTCAAAAAACTGGTTTTAAAAATCCGTCTCTTACCGGAACACCGGCAAAAATCGTCGACCAAAAAGTCGTCTACGAGGAATCGACGATTGTAACGGCGGTAAAAAACGCACTACCGTCGGTCGTGACCGTTTCCGAAAGTCAGACGACGACGACTCCGGATACCGTTCAATTCGACCCTAGCAATCCTTTCAATCCTTTTCAGACCGTCCCCGGCCAAAAACAAAATGTTACTCAGAATATCGGCAGTGGTTTCATAATTTCATCCGATGGTTTAGTGATTACCAACAAACACGTTGTCGCCGATACTAACGCGTCATATAAAATCCTTACCAATGACAAAAAGACTTATCTCGTTCAAAAAATTTATCGCGATCCGCTAAACGACCTGGCGATTTTGAAAATAAACGCGACCGGTCTCAAACCGTTGCCTTTGGGTGATTCGAATAAAATTCAGTTGGGTCAAATGGCGATCGCAATTGGTACGCCTCTTGGTGACTTTACCAATACCGTGACTCAAGGCATAATATCGGGATTGGGACGGGGCATCAATGCCGGTTCGCCTTATGAAGGATACGTTGAAAAACTCGACAATGTAATTCAGACCGACGCTGCCATAAATCCGGGCAACTCCGGTGGACCGCTTCTCAACTCCGCCGGCCAAGCCATTGGTATCAACACGGCGATTGCTCAAGGTGGCCAAAATATCGGGTTCGCCATCCCGATAAATGTTGTCAAAACCCTGATTGATACTTTCAACAAAAATGGAGGATCTTTTGAAAAACCTTATATCGGCGTACGGTATAAAATGATTGACCAACAAACGGCTCTCGTGAATAATGTCGCCGAAGGAGCTTATGTCGTCCAGGTACTCCCCGGATCTCCGGCGGAAAAAGCTGGCATCCAGACAAACGATATCATCATAGAATTTGATGGACAAAAAGTCACTGGTAGCGACGAACAGCAACTCACCAAGCTTATCTTGAATAAAAAACCGGGTCAGGTAGTGTCTTTGAAAGTCTGGAGGAATAAACAGGTAAAGACTCTTACTCTCACGCTGGGCAGCGCCCAATAAATGTTTTGCCTGTTAATACAATCGATACATGATCAAATCAATCTCTATGCCTTGTGGTATATAATCCGTAGACTGGTAAGATTGGATCAGTATGGGGATTTTTTTTATTTTTTTGTAAATTTGATATAATTTTTTACTATGAGTGACACAATCAAACCACAAATTTTGAAAGGATTCCGCGATTTTTTTCCAGAAGAGGCAATGAAGCGCCAATATGCGATAGGAATTATCAGGTCGACTTTCGAACTTTACGGATTTTCGCCAATCGAAACTCCGGCAATCGAGTACCTTGAGGTTTTCACGGGCAATATCGGTGAAGATGAAAAACTGTTTTACAATTTCGAAGACAGCGGTGGTCGGAAAGTAGCTTTAAGGTATGATCAAACCGTGCCCACCTGCCGTTTTATCGCTCAATATCCGGACAGGATTACCATGCCATTTAAAAGATATCAAATCCAAACGGTTTGGCGAGCGGAAAAACCGCAAAAAGGTCGATATCGGGAATTTCTTCAGTGCGACGCGGATATTTTCGGAGTCGAGGACAGGTTGGCTGACGCCGAAACAATCGCCTTGACGATAGACATATATAAAAAGCTCGGATTTAAAAAGCCGGTCGCCATCATCAATGACCGTGATCTTTATAAGGACATACCCTATAAGGCAATCGTATCTATCGATAAGCTGGAAAAAATCGGGGAGGAAGGTGTGTTGGCTGAACTTAGTAAAAAAGGTTACTCGCCCCAGGAAGCCAAAAGCCTACTTGAAACCGTCAAAGGCAATCAACCCAATGACAATTTAAAAAAAATATTTTCTTATTTAGACGACTATGGAATGGGGGAGAATTACCGATTTAAGCCTACCTTAGCCCGGTCTTTTTCCTATTCGACCGGGACGATTTGGGAAATTGTCGCTGAAGAGTTTGATGGCGGTTCCCTGGCTGGTTGTGAAAGATACGACGGGCTGATATCGCGTTTTTCTGGAAAAAACGTCCCTGCGGTCGGGTTCGCGATCGGATTCGACCGAACGATCCTGGCGATGGAGGAGCTTGGTCTTTTTCCGGACATAAAAACCAAAACAAAAGTCTTGGTTACGGTGTTTGGCCAGGAGCTGGTAAAAAATTCGCTGTCGGCCGCGCTATTTATTAGGACGAATTTCATCAATTGTGAACTTTACTCCGATCCAAAAGTAAAGTTGGAGAAGCAATTAAAATATGCCAACAAAAACGGCATTCCTTACGTTATAATCATCGGACCCGAAGAAGCCAAAAATGGTCAGGTCATATTGAAGGACATGAGCACGGGAAAACAAAAATCCTTAACTTTGCTAGAAGTTGCAAAACTTTTAAAGGATTGATGTTCAGCGGTTTATTTCTATGTTAATCAACCCAAATGTCGTTGTCATCGAAGCCCTGCCCGGAGTCGGCGGGGATGAATCGAAACTCTGGATGAAAGAGCTCCTTTTATCGTATATCAGATTCTCCCAAAAAAAACTTTTCAAATTCAGCTACCTTGACGAAAATACCGTAAAAATTACCGGAGAAAACGCATTCAATTTTTTTAAAAAAGAAACCGGTGTTCATCGTGTTCAAAGAATTCCAGAAACCGAGAGAAAGGGCCGGATTCACACGTCTACCTGCGTCATCGTCGTTTTGCCGCAAATCATAAAATCCGACGTCAGGATCAATCCCAGCGAACTCGATTGGCAATTTTACCGTTCCGGAGGACACGGAGGCCAAAACGTCAACAAAGTCTCAACGGCGGTCAGGCTTACCCATAAACCAACCGGAATTGTCGTCACAGCTTCCCGAGAAAGATATCAGGAAGCCAACCGGAAAATCGCTATGGACTTACTTTATTCCAAACTGTATCAACTGGAAGAAGAACGTAAACAAGGACTGAGACATTCTTATGTCAAAGATGTTGGCGTCGGCGACCGAGCCGAAAAAATCAGAACTTACAATTTTCCCCAAAATAGATTAACCGACCATCGGATCGGGAAAAGCTTTCACAACCTTGAGGAAATAATCGAAGACGGTAAATGGGATAAAGTATTTTCCTCATGAAAAATTCCTCATTTAATAGACTCATAAAAAATAAGGACTTTCTTCTGATGATATTCGGGATGTTTATCTCGAGGGCGGGCAGTTATATGCAAACGGTCGCCGTCAACTGGCAACTTTACCAACTCACCCATTCACCGCTATCACTCGGAATACTTGGACTGGCGACATTTTTACCGATTTTGACTTTTTCGTTTTTTTCCGGAATAGCGGCTGACATTTTTAACCGGAAAAAGATCATTTTCCTGGTGGAAGGATTGGCAATAATCAACGCTCTTGCTTTGGCTTTTATGACCATATTCCATATCATTACGCCATTATTAATATATCTATTTGTTGGTATCGACGCCGGATTCGCTTCTTTTGAATTGCCATCCAGACAGTCGATAATGCCCAACATCGTCGATAAAAAGGATTTTCCCCTGGCAATGAATATCAACAGCATTTTTTTCCAGGCGACAAGTTTCATCGGACCGGCCGTCGCCGGCTTTGTCATCGCCGCATACGGCGTCAAAGCCGTCTATATCATCAATGCTTTTAGTTTCCTGGCGGTCATGTTGGCCGTCGTCTTGATGAGTCCGCTTCCCCGGCGGCTAAACATTCCAAAATTCAGTCTTAAAGGAATCGTCGACGGTCTTCATTTCGTATTCAAAGCGCCGGTGATCGCCGGCTCGATGTTTATTGATTTTTTCGCCACGTTTTTCGGATCTTCAATGACTTTGATGCCGATTTTTGCCGTCGATATCCTCAAAGTCGGTCCTAAGGAAATGGGTTTTCTATACGCCGCCCCTTCGATCGGGGCGATTCTCGCCGGATTGATTTATCCGTTTTTCCTGCATATAAAACATAAAGGTAAAATTCTTATTCTGGCGATTCTTTTTTATGGAGCGAACATCGTTCTTTTCGCCATATCAAAAAACTATATATTATCGCTTGTTTTTATCGGTCTTTCGGGTAGCGGAGACATGATTTCGGCGACGATAAGAAGCACTTTAAGGCAACTGGTCACCCCAGATCATATCAGAGGCCGGATGAGTTCTATCAACATGATTTTTTTCACCGGCGGACCCCAACTTGGCGAAGTCGAGGCCGGATTCGCGGCCAACGTTCTCGGCGCTCCATGGTCGGTTGGGATCGGTGGGTTGGCGACAATTGCGGCAACGCTATATATTGCCAAAAAGATTCCCGAATTGGTAAACTATAAAGACACCGTTGATTAATTAACAATCAATCTGTTATAATAGACGCTTATGAAGACAAACATCCATCCACAATTTTTCGTTGATACGGTCGTCACTTGTGCCTGTGGCAATACTTTTACGACCGGCTCGACCAAAAAATCCATCAATGTCGAGGTTTGTTATAAATGTCATCCTTTATACACCGGCGAGCAACGATTTATCGATGTTAAAGGCCGAGTCGACACTTTTAAGAAAAAGCAACAATTTGCTGCTACCTACAAGGCGACCCATAAAAGCAAAAAGGACCGAAAAAAAATGGGCGATGAAAAAAGAACAAAAAGTTTGAGGGAACTTTTGGGGGAAAATTGAAAATAAATTTTAGTTTGATATAATAGTTAGCATTCCTTAAGACCCGGGCAAAAAAAATAAGTCCCGGCGAACATCCCGCGGAGGCGGGAGAAGGGAAAATATATGGTAAATCAAAAGAAAAAATCACAAGTAGACAATCTCACCAATGATTTGAAGTCGACGGTAAACGTCCTTATCTTCAAAATCGACAAGACGACTCATCAAAACCTCGAATCGCTTAGAAAGGAAATGCGCAAAGTCAATGCGAAGGTTCGGGTGGTAAAAAATTCGTTCCTGGAAAAAGCGGTTAACAAAATGTCGGTCGAAGATAAAAAGTATGCCGAGCTCTCAAAAAAATTTTTTCCGCTGACCGGAACTTCGGCTTTAGTACTTCTAGACAAGACCTGGGACAAAAGTTTGAAGGTGTTTAACGATTTTTTAAAGAAAGAATCGACGATAAGCTACAAACTATCGCTCCTGGACAACTCTGTCTACGGCGGTGACGAAACGGCCAACATTGCCAGACTTCCATCGAAAGAAGAACTTTTGGGAAAGATCATCGGAAGCATGAAATCGCCAACTTCCAAATTCGTATACGCTTTAAAATACAATACCAATAAATTCGTGTATATCTTAAAATCGAAGCGCTAAATTTTAAATCTTATTAGAATTTGAAATTTTATAGAAAGGTGGTGAAACAATAAATGGCCGATACAAAATTAGCAGAAAAATTGCAAAAAATCGCAACAGAAATCGAAGGTTTGACAGTAGTCGAGATGGCTGAACTGGCAAAGTATATGGAAGAAAAATTTGGCGTTTCCGCCATGCCGGTTGCTGCCGCTCCTGCTGCATCCGCCGCCGCTCCCGCCGCTGCCGAAGAGAAGACGAGCTTCACCGTGGTTTTGACAGCTGCTGGTGACAACAAATTAGGAGTCATCAAAGCGGTTCGCGAAGTTCTTCCAACCTTGGGATTGATGGACGCAAAGAAATTGGTCGAATCAGCTCCGAAAGAGCTTCTTAAAGACGTCAAAAAGGACCAAGCCGAAGAAGCCAAGAAAAAAGTCGAGGCTGCCGGAGGCAAGGTAGAACTTAAGTAAACTCAAAGAACAGAAACCAAAGTGCAAATTAACTTTTGCACTTTGCAATTTGGGCTTAGAGCGAGTAAAATGACATATGAGTAAAAACGATCAAAAATCTTCATACGGAGCCGAGTCAATCGTCGTTTTGGAAGGATTGGAACCTGTCAGGAAAAGACCCGCGATGTACATCGGGACTACGTCCCAGTACGGAATCAATCACTGCCTCAATGAGATTATCGATAACTCCATCGATGAGGCACTCGCCGGATTTTGCCATAACGTCGAAATAAGAATCGAAGAAAATAATTATCTGACCGTCTTCGACGATGGACGAGGAATCCCAGTCGACAAAGTTTTGAAATACAAAGTTTCCGCCCTTGAACTCGTCATGACTAAACTTCATGCCGGCGGAAAATTCAATGTCGGCGCCTACAAAGTCTCGGGCGGTCTTCATGGAGTCGGCGCCTCGGTCGTAAACGCTTTGTCGACTCACGTCATCGTGGAAGTCAGGCGCGATGGCAAACTGTATCGTCAAGAATACAAAAAAGGTATTCCCCAGGCCCCAGTAAAAGAAGTCAAAACGTCGCTTTTGGGATTCGAATATAAAAACGGAACCGCCGTATCTTTTTTGCCGGATACGGAAATATTCAAGGAAACGATCGAGCTCAACTATTCGATATTTAAAAAACAGATTAAGGAACGGGCTTACCTCATAAATAACGTTTATTTCCGGATTTTCAATAAGAAGAACCGGGATAGTTTTGCATATTTTTTTGACGGTGGGATTATTTCTTTGATAAGAGACCTCAACCGCGGTAAGAAAGTCCTACACGAGCCTGTATATGTCAAAAAAGCTGTCGACGACAAAGAGGTGGAGGTTGCGATTCAATACAACGATTCGATCACTGAAAACATTCATTCATTCGTGAACGTAATCAATACTCATGAAGGTGGTACTCACTTGACCGGGTTCAAGACGGCTATAACTAGAGCTATAAACAACTACGCAAAGAAAGAGCTCGGAGACAAATCGGACGAGACCTTTACCGGCGACGATGTCAAAGAAGGGTTGACGGCCATCGTCTATGTCAAGATGCCATCGATGAATCTTCAGTTTGAAGGGCAAACAAAGACTAAACTTGGTAATTCCGAAGTCCAAACTATTGTCCAACAAACTGTCTTCGATTTTTTGACGACTCATTTTGAAGAAAATCCGAAGACAGCTAAGGAAATTCTCAGCAAAATCTATTTGGCCCAAAAAGCTCGTCTAGCCGCCAAGGCTGCCAAGGAGGCTGTCTTGAGAAAGGGCGCTTTGGACGGAGCTTCGCTCCCAGGAAAATTGGCGGACTGTCAGGAAAAAGACCCGGTCAAATCGGAACTTTTCATGGTCGAAGGTAACTCCGCCGGTGGGACGGCAAAACAAGGTCGTGACCGAAGATTCCAGGCGATTTTGCCTCTCAGAGGTAAAGTCCTCAATACCGAAAGAGCGTACCTTGATCGTGTCTTGGCTTTCAAAGAACTCAAGGATTTGGTCGTCGCCCTTGGCATGGGAATCGGAGAAAATATTGATTATGCAAAACTTCGATATCACAAAATAATCGTCATGACCGATGCCGACGTTGATGGTGAACATATCATGACCCTGCTTTTGACATTTTTCTTTAGACATCTCCCTGACGTCGTCAATAAAGGCCATCTGTTTGTCGCCCAGCCGCCCCTTTATAAAGTCCAGTCGGGAAAGAAAATCCATTATGCTTATTCCGACGAAGAGAAAGACAAATATGTCAGTTCATTTGTTCGGGAATCAAAAAATGTCAATATCCAAAGATATAAGGGTTTGGGAGAGATGAATCCGGAACAACTTTGGGAAACGACGATGAATCCGGAAAATAGAATTCTCAAGCAAGTGACGGTCGCTGACGCGCAGGAAGCCGACTATGTGTTTTCCATGCTTATGGGTGATGAAGTTCCGCCGAGAAAAAAGTTTATCGTGACTCATGCAAAGATGGCCAATCTAGATTTATAACCGTTATAAATTTTGTAATTTTTTTAGAGTCATATGGATATCAAAAAAATAGCCGCGGGTAAAAAGGTGCCACAAGAAGTCAATGTTTTTGTAGAAATTCCCCAGGGGTCATCAATAAAATACGAACTTGACAAAGAATCGGGCGTGATTATGGTTGACAGATTTGCTTATACGGCAATGTTTTATCCGTTTAATTACGGTTTTATTCCGTCGACTCACGCTGAAGACGGCGATCCTATAGACGTTTTGGTCATTTCAACGTACCCGGTCGCGCCCGGAACGGTCATTCCGTCAAGGCCGATTGGGATGCTTGAAATGGAAGACGAAGAAGGAATCGATACGAAAATTCTGGCCGTCCCGACCGTTAAAGTCGATCCTTTTATGGAGCATATAAATGAAGTGACTGACCTTGATGAAACGACCAAAAAGAAAATACAGCACTTTTTCAACCATTACAAAGAAATCGAACCAGGCAAATGGGTAAAGACCAAAAGGTTTTTGGGGAAAGAAGAGGCATATAAGGCCATTAATAATTCGCTAAAATGACCAATTAATCTCATAAGACTAATTTTTTTATGGCAAATCAAACTACCGAAATCACAACGGAAATGAAGCGAGCGTACCTGGATTACGCGATGAGCGTCATCGTTTCGCGTGCACTGCCTGACGTTCGTGACGGGTTAAAACCGGTCCACCGACGCATTTTGTACGCAATGTACAAGATGGGTCTGACCTCAGGCGCCCATTTTTCGAAATCGGCGAAAGTCGTCGGAGAAGTCTTAGGTAAATACCATCCGCACGGCGACGCTCCGGTATATGAGGCGCTGGCGAGATTGGCCCAAGATTTTTCCATGAGATATCCTCTCGTGAAAGGTCAGGGGAATTTCGGTTCTGTCGACGGCGATCCGCCGGCGGCCATGCGTTACACTGAAGTCAAGCTCGCTAAAATTTCCGACGAGATGGTCTCGGACATAGAAAAAAATACCGTCGGATTCGTCGACAACTTTGACGGTACTTTAAAGGAACCCGTTTATCTTCCTTCAAAACTGCCCAACTTGCTTTTGATGGGAGCCGAAGGAATCGCCGTCGGCATGGCGACGAAAATTCCGACCCATAATCTGACCGAGATCATCAACGCTTTGATCCATATAATCGATAGAGCATCAATAAATGGCGGAGACAAAAAGGCGAAAGATATTACCCTTGAAGAGCAGGTTAAATTGCTTCGTTTTGACGTCTTGGTTGAAGACCTTTTGACGTATGTAACCGGTCCGGATTTCCCGACCGGTGGCATAATTTACGGGGCCGAGGATATCAAGCAGGCTTATACAACCGGGCGCGGGTCGATTATGGTTCGTGCCAAAATAGAAGATGAGGATCTCGGCAAGGGAAAGACGGCAATTGTCGTTTCGGAAATTCCTTATCAAGTGAATAAATCGACCTTGGTCGAAAAAATCGCTCATTTGGTCGTCGATAAAAAAATTGTCGGGATATCAGACTTAAGAGACGAATCCGACAGGGATGGAATCAGAATTGTTATCGAACTAAAAAGAGACGCTTCGTATAAAAAAGTTCTCAACAATCTTTTCAAATATACAGAACTCCAAACGTCGTTTCCGATAAACATGGTTTGTCTGGTCGACGGTATTCCTCAGACTTTAGGACTGAAATCGATATTGGAAATATACCTTAAACATCGGGTCGACGTCGTCACCAAAAGAAGTCAATTCGAACTCGAACAGGCGAAAGCCAGAGCCCACATTCTTGAAGGATATTTGATCGCTTTGGACAATATCGATGAAGTCGTCGAAACGATAAAAAAATCCAAGGACGAAGCGGCCGCCAAGGCTTCTCTCATGAAGAAATTTGGCCTTTCCGCAATCCAATCACAAGCGATTCTTGACATGCAGCTGAAAAGATTAACGGGTCTTGAGCGGGAAAAAATCGAAGACGAACTCGCCTTATTGAAAGAGACCATTACTTACCTTGAAAGCCTTTTGAAAGATGTCTTTAAGATCCTGAAAGTGATCAAGGACGAACTCGTCTACTTGAACGAAAAATACGGCGACGACAGGAAAACCAAAATCATCAAAAGTCGTCCGGGTGAAATTACCGATGAACAACTCATTGAAAATAAAGAGGTGATCGTCGTTCTCACCAAGGAAGGATATATAAAGCAGGTTCCGCGTGAAACGTTCCGCACTCAAAATAGAGGTGGCAAAGGAGTCGCCGGTATCGCCACTAAAGAGACAGACAACGTCTATTACATCACGTCAGCAATGACTCATGACTATATGCTTTTCTTCACCAACCAGGGAAGAGTTTTCCAGACAAGAGTCTGGGATGTACCGGCCGGAAGTCGTACTTCCAAAGGGAAAGCTATCATCAATCTTGTCGCCCTTAAGGCCGAAGAGACGATAACTTCCATACTCAGTTACAACAAAGAGACTTTGGACGCCGCTGACAAGACATTTGTCGTCATGTCGACCAAACTGGGGACGGTCAAAAAGACGCCTTTTTCCGAATATGCCAATATCAGGACTAACGGCATCATTGCAATCAAGTTGGAAAAAAACGACGAGCTTGACTGGGTCAAATTAACCGATGGTAAATCGAATGTCATACTGGTTTCAAAAAACGGTAAAGCAATCGTATTTAAGGAGAAGGAAATCAGAAATACCGGCCGCGCCAGCATCGGAGTCAAAGGAATGGAACTTAATGAAGTCGACAACCAAGTCATCGCCGCAGACGTTTTTTCCGATTCCGATTTCAAAAAAAACATTTTGGTTATCGGAGATAAGGGCATCGGGAAAAAAACAGTTCTATCCAATTTCAAAGGCCAACATCGGGGTGGAAAAGGCGTAAAAATAGCCTCGATTGATGAAAAATTTGGCCATATCGCTTTTGCCCAGATTATCAACCCGGAGGATTCTAAGATCGG
>JAJYIX010000024.1 GCA_021789865.1 bacterium | reverse complement strand
AAACCATGGTCGACTTTCGAAACGATGAGCGCTTTTTGGTTGTCTTCGATTATTTCGTATTCGAGTTTCATAGGAAAAAGACTCTTTCTCATATTGTATAATTTCCGTGTGAGAAAGAATGCTTTGATTATCGCTTATAAGGATATATATAAATATAGAGTACAGTTGACCGGGAGAAAAACGGTTTTGGTTGGCGGTTGTTTTGATCTTATTCATTATGGACACCTTCAATTTTTGAAAAAAGCCAAGTCGAAGGGTGATTTCTTGGTTGTTGCCGTCGAATCCGATGAGTTTATCAAACAACACAAAAGGAAAGAGCCGGTTCACTCCCAATCGGAAAGAGCCGAAATATTGGCCTCGTTGGAGTTAGTCGATATGGTCGTCAAATTACCGCTTTTCACCAAAAACGCGGAATATTTTTCTTTGGTTAAGGTCATTTCCCCAAAGGTTATCGCGGTGACGGCGGGTGATAACCAGCTTGCCAATAAGAAAAAACAAGCCAGCGCGGTTGGGGCGACGGTCGTGACGGTGACGCCTTTGATAAAAAAATACTCAACTAGAAAAATTATTAATGATTTAATTTAAATTACTTATGAGATTGTTTTTGGCAATCGAGTTACCAAAGAAGATCAAAACGGCTCTAGAGCTGCAGTTGACGGATATAAAACGAGAATATCCGGGCTTTAACTGGGTCAGTCCAGAAAATTTTCATTGCACCGTCCATTTTTTTGGGGAAAGAAACGATTTGGAAAAAATAAAACAGAAGGTCAAAGACCTCATATGGGACAAAGAAAAATTTTATATATATTCAAAGAACATCGACGTCATCGCCAATGACAAGTTGCTCGTTTTTCTGACTTTTTTTCGGGAGAAACGATTAGAGGATTTGGCCCAGACCATAAAGGATTATTTCGGAAATGGCAATTTGACGGACCGGAAATTTTTACCGCACTTGACGTTGGCCCGGGGAAAAAGATCGTCGAAGCAACAGTATTTCGTATTAAAAAAAAGACTCGAAAAAATTTCCGTCGACGTTTCTTTTAAAGTCACGGAAATTGTCCTATTCGAAAGTATCCTTGAAGGTAAAAAACCTTTATATAAAAAGCTGGCATCATTTGAACTTCCCGAGGCATAAAAAAAGGACAGAACCCAAAGGCTCTGTCCTTCTATAAAACATTCTGTTTAAACAAAATATTATGCCGCACCGATTTTGTACATTCCTGTTCCGCAGTCTGGGCATTTAGCTTTCATCGCCGGTTTACCATTTTTCATGGTGACTTTTTCCGGATTGGAAACTTCCTTTTTAGCTCGGCATTTTACACAATACATCGTTGCCATAAATTATCTTCACCTCCTTTCACTTTTTATTTAACAATTTTAACGGCATATAAGATAAATTCAAGGACGATCATCGATGAGATCAATATCAGACTTTTTTTCAGATCTGAAAAAAAATATTTTCGGACGGCGTCGTCTACCGGTTTAACCGGCTGGATATCGATATCGGGCATGACCAATTCGGTCGTTTTTTCCGTGTCCGGTTTTTTTTCGAGGAGGATTATATGTCTTCTATTGGCGGCTGCAATTTTTTCCCGTCGCGTCTTTTTAGGCATACGAGACTATATTAGAGTATCAATTTTCGTTTGTCAAATATCGTTGACAGTAAAATCACGAGTTTATAGAATGTACTTAATGGTAATCTATGTTGTCTGCGGAATCGTTTTTTTATGGCTAATAGTCATAACCTTCATTCTTTGGAAGGTGAGGGCGCATTATAATAATCTCGTATCGGCGACGAAAAAAGATAAAATCGATGATATCTTGGATTCGCTCATTGCCGGGGATAAAAGGAATGAGATCGAAATCACCAAAATACAAGAAGCGCTTCAAGGACAGATTAACGAATCAAAACTTCACTTGAAGAAAATCGGTCTCGTAAGATTCAATCCTTTCGAAAGAGTCGGTGGCGAGCAGAGCTTCGTCGTGTCGCTTCTAAACGAGGAAAATGACGGAATCATCTTAAACTTTATATATACCAAAGAAGGTTTAAGAGTGTATACTAAAAGGATACGCAAAAGCAAAGGTGAAGAATACGAGCTGTCCGAAGAAGAAAAGAAGTCCATTGAAAGAAGCGGTTAATTTTAGAAGTTTTTTTTATTTATGATCAATAAAAAGTTAGCTTTCTTGTTTGTATTTATTATTTTGGTTGTTTCCTCGATCAGCTCCTATTTTATTTTTCGTCAAAACGCAAAAAGCGGCTCGCCGAATTTCTTATCACCGCTCTCCAACTATCAACCGCCAAAAACAGTCAGTAGTGTATCGATAACCGATGAGCCCAAGACGGAGCCTTGCCCCCTGAATGGTGAGTTGATGACAAAAAGTCAGGAAAAAATATGGCAAGCCAGAAGACCACTTGGCGTCATGATAGAGAACCATGTCCAAGCGAGGCCGCAGTCGGGCCTTTCATCGGCGGATATCGTCTACGAGGCAGTCGCCGAAGGCGGGATTACACGTTTTCTCGCGGTGTTTTATTGTCAAGATGCCCCATATGTCGGTCCGGTTAGATCGGCCAGAATGTATTTCATTCATTTCCTGCAGGCTTACGGTTCCAATCCTCTTTACGCTCACGTCGGCGGAGCCAATACTCCTGGGCCGGCCAATGCTTTGGGATATTTGTCGACAATTGGTTGGGCAGGCAACAACGACATGAATCAATTTTCGGTGCCATTTCCTTATTTCTGGAGAGACTACGAAAGATTACCGAATCGTGCCACCGAACACACGGTCTATTCGTCGACAGCCAAACTTTGGGAATACGCGAAAACCTATCGAGGTCTGACGAACGTCGATGCCAATGGTGTTTCATGGGATAAGAATTTTACTCCTTGGAAATTTATAGATGATGCTCCGATGTCGAAAAGAGGCGCGGTCGACAAAATCGACTTCGGCTTCTGGGATCAGTCGGTGTCCGATTATGGAGTCACTTGGAATTATGATAAAAATACCAATCTTTATTCACGGGTCAACGGAGGACAGCCGCACATCGATAAAAATACTGGAAAACAATTAACGGCGAAGGACGTCGTCGTCATGTTCTCTCCCGAATCGGTAGTCCACGATGGGTATCCCGACGGTCAGCACCTCATGTACAATACGATTGGTGAAGGAAACGCATTAGTCTTCCAAAACGGACAGGCAATTGAGGCAACTTGGAGTAGAACCAACTACACCGACAATCTGAAATTTACCGATAGCGCTACTGGTCTGGAAATTCCGATGGTTCGAGGCGAGATTTTCGTGGAAATGCTGCCGACGGGCAACAAAGTGACTTATTAAAATATGTTACAACACATCATTCCTTCCAAAACCAGGAGGAAGATATTGGAATTTTTTTTTCACCATCCGGGTGAAACTTATTATCTAAGAAAAATCGTCCGTGAAATAGACGAAGAAGTGAACGCAGTCAAAAGAGAACTTGATATTTTAAGTGAGGAAAAGCTTCTTTTAAAAGAGCGCCGGCTCAATAAGATATTTTATTCACTGAACAAGAACTATACTTTTTACGATGAATTCACGCGAATTTTCATGAAAACCCGACCGGTGTCATTGGTAATTTACAAAGACTTGCCAAAATTGGGCAAACTAAGATACATTGCGGTGTCGTGTAAATTTCCAAAAAATTTACTTATCAAAGATGACGAAATTTATTTTCTATTTGTTGGCGTGGTTGTCGTTGCCGAAGTCGAGGCGATAATGAAAGACGCTGAAAAAATGTTTGGAAAACCGATAAATTATACGGCGATGACGGAGGACGAATTTGTATTTCGTAAAAAAAACAACGATCCTTTCATATGGCGGTTCCTCAAACAGCCCAAAATTATGCTCGTCGGAAGCGAAGAAGATTTAGTAAAATAAAGCATGAAATTTATCAAATATCTGCTACTTATCGCTATTTCTGTCCTCATAATTTGGATTGACCTACCGGAAAATTATAAGATCGGTAAATATGTCGTCAATCCTCTCAATTTAAATTTGAATATTTTTGGATTAACAATTAATAAAAATTTTACCACTCATTTAGGTCTCGATTTGAAAGGTGGGAGCAGTTTAATTTTTCAAGCCGATATTTCGCACATCAAACCGGCCGATATCCAAGACGCTCTGAATTCCAGTCGCGATATCATCGAAAAAAGAGTCAATCTTTTCGGAGTCTCCGAACCGGTCATATCGACTTCAAAAACCGGCCAAAACTACCGGATTAACGTTGATCTGCCGGGTATATCAAATGTTTCGGAGGCGATATCCCTAATAGGCAAGACCGCCCAGTTGAGTTTTAAGGAAATGGCGACCGTCGACGAAAAGACGGCGACGACAACGCCTCTTATCGATCTTTTGACTCACGACACCGGTCTGACCGGGAAAGACGTTAAAAAGGCGACCGTAACTTTCAATCAGCAAACTGGCGCCCCCGAAGTCGCGCTTAGTTTTACCGACAACGGAAGCAAGTTGTTTGCTAATATCACAAAAAGGAATGTCGGTAAACCGGTTGCAATCGTCATCGATAACTTTATCATATCGGCGCCGGTCGTCCAGCAGGAGATCACCGACGGCAACGCTGTTATCACCGGATCATTTACTACCGATGAAGCCAATAAACTTGCAATTGCAATAAATTCCGGAACACTTCCTTTGCCGGTGAAGTTGGTCGAACAAAAAAATATCGGACCGACTCTTGGCGCTTCGGAAGTCAGAAAAAGCGTCCTGGCCGGGGCAATCGGCCTGTTGGCCGTTCTGATTTTTATGGCAATTTACTACGGTCGCTTTGGTCTTATCGCCGACATGGCCTTGATCATATACGGACTGATTTCATTTGCGATATTCCGAGCAATTCCGGTCGTGCTGACTTTGCCCGGTATCGCCGGATTCATTCTTTCGATAGGTATGGCTGTCGATTCCAATATTTTGATTTTTGAGAGAATAAAAGAGGAGCTGCGGCTCAAAAAAGAGTTCGATATTGCCGTAAGGTTGGGTTTTGGGCGGGCGATAGATGCGATAAAAGACGCCAATATCACGACACTTATCGTCGCTTTTATATTGTTCAATCCTTTAAATTGGGGTTTCCTGCCCCAATTTGGCATGGTTCGCGGTTTTGCGTTGACATTGGCCATAGGAGTCGCCACCAGTTTGTTTACCGGGGTCGTCATCACAAAGCGATTGATAAATTTTTTTTACAAATTGAATTAATTTAAAATATTAATCTGTTAATCGATTTTTAAGATGATAAACTTTTTGAAGTATAAATGGGTTTATTTTACCGTTTCGGCAATTGTAATATTATCGGGCCTGGTGTCGATTGGCAGATGGGGGTATCGGATGTCAATTGATTTTACCGGTGGAACCAACCTTGAGTATCTATTCAATAAAACCGTCGACAACAAGAAACTTAGCGCGATAATCCGATATAGCGGTCTTCAGGTGATCGATGAAAAATTGCAAAACGGTAATCACTTGATCCTCAAAACAAAAGCCATCGACGAAAAGCAAGAAACCAACCTGAAAAGTAACCTGATAGGTAATCTAAAAGTTGCCATCACGGTTCTGAAGTCTGAAACGGTCGGGCCGACTTTAGGAAGCGAAACGATGACTAAGACGATAATCGCCTCGCTTTTGGCGATAGCGGGAATTTTGATTTATATGAGTTTCGCTTTTAAAGGATTTGATTATGCGGTTTCGGCGATATTGGCAATGATCCATGATTTTTTGGTTGTCATGGGGACATATTCCCTCATTTCCCATTTTTTTGGTGCCGAACTCGATACGATGTTTGTCACCGCCGTATTGACGGCGATGTCCTTTTCAGTCCATGACACGATCATCATTTTTGATAAAATCCGTGAGTATTTCAGAGAAGAAGGCTATGGTAACATGGAGTTCTATGCCAATAGAGCCTTGACCGAAACCCTTGTTCGTTCGCTTAACAATTCGATGACAATTATTTTCATGTTGCTGGCGCTTTCCCTGATGGGTGGGGAAACTATTAGATTTTTTGTAATCGCACTGCTTGTCGGTACGATCACCGGCACCTATTCGTCACCCTTTATCGCCACCCCGATACTGGTATTTTTGGAAAAAAAGCGATTGAGAAAGACCAAATGACCATCTTTGTAGCATATAATCCATTGACAAGATCATAGGATTGTAGAACAATTATATCGATTACAATTTTTTAAAAAGGATATGAAACCAGACAAGCAAGAAAAAAGCAAAGATTTGTGTCCGAAATGCGGTGCCCCCTTGGGCGAAATTACGACGACTAAGTCGGGTAAAAAGCTCCAGCGATGTTCGACTGGTAATTGGAATCCCGAAACACGTCAAATTGACGGGTGCGATTATGTCAAGTGGTTGCCGGTCGAACCCGAAACGCTCGACGAAAAATGTCCGAAATGCGGTGCTCCACTGCTTATGACAACAACACGTTTTGGTAAAAAGATGAAAAAATGTTCGACTTCAACATGGGATCCCAAGACAAGGACAGCCGGTGGATGCGATTACGTCGAATGGATCAAAGGTACGAGAGAAGAACTGGATGAGGACTGCCCGAAATGTGGGTCGAAGCTGATTTTAATGACCACCGCCACCGGTAAAAAACTTAAAAAATGTTCGACTTCAACATGGGATCCCAAGACAAGGACAGCCGGTGGATGCGATTTCGTCGAATGGCAAAAAACGTGACCGGAAAAAATATGAAGATTCTAAAGTATCCGCTTGGCCAGTTACAGGCTAACTGTTACTTTTTGATACAAGGAAGCGACTGTTTAATCATCGATCCGGCCGATGATGCCTCTTTTATCGCAGAAGAACTTCAAAGAAGACGTCTAAAACTTGTTGGAATGTTGGCAACTCACGGCCATTTCGACCACATTTTAGCCGTCGGCGAGATGCAGGCATCCTTAGGGAAGAGGCGTGTCCCTTACCTACACGTGAATCAGAAAGATCAATTCCTTATCGACAGAATGGAAGAAACCGCCGATCATTTTTTGGGGTTTAAACAGACCATTCTGCCTGTCGATAAAATTATAAATTTAGAAAATATATATTCAATAAGAATTTCAAATTTCAAATTTGAAATTATTCACACTCCCGGTCATACCCCAGGTAGCGTCTGCTTTTATTTTCCGGAAGAAAGTGTCATCTTTACCGGAGATACTTTATTTAAAGGTGCGATCGGTCGTTACGATTTTTCTTACTGCAGTAGGGAGGATTTCAAAAAGTCACTAAAAAAACTGTTAAAACTGCCGAAAAAAACCACCGTCTACCCCGGACATGAAGACATGACAACCGTAGAAAATGAGAATCAATCCGTGTTACAGTCTATTAATAGACTGTAATAAATCATTCTTTTCGTTTTTTATTTTATTTTCAATGACGTCATCGAACAATTTTTTTAGAATTTTTCCGACCCGGGGACCCGGCTTTAATTTTAAAGCATTCATCACGTCGTTACCGTTTATCTTAAGGTCTTTTATTTGGAATGGTTCTTTTTGAACTTCAAGAAGTCTTTTTCTGAATAAATCGAATCTCCATGAGTCCGGCTTGGCACCGGAGCCGATTCGATCACCGAAGCGTAAGTCGATGATGTCTTGTAAATATTCCGGACCGATGTTTCTAATAAACCGCCTGACGGCTTTGTCGGTCTGGATTTCCGATACGGTGAACTGATGAAACTGAACGAGCTTGACTAATTTTTCTTTTTGTTTATTGGAAAGTCTAAATCGTTCGGCAATTTTTTCAGCAAGTTTTTTTCCGACGACCTCATGATTATAGAAAGTGATGAGTTGGGTTTTTTCATCGCGTCGAAATGTTTGCGCTTTTCCAATGTCGTGAATCAAGGTGGCAAAACGAGTAATCGGATCTCTGGACGGGCAATTTTTTAGCGACATGACCAAGTGGGTGCCCACATCGTATATATGGTGTCTTTTGGGACTTTTTTGCGGAATGGCAAAACAAATGTCGATCTCGGGAAGGATAAATGCCAAAAGTCCGGTATTGTGCAGAAAAAGCACTCCTTCATACGGATGATCACTCGCCATTATTTTCAGGAATTCGTCCCTGATTCTTTCCCATGAAATTTTTTCGATAAGACGGGCATTTTTTTCTATGGCAAGCCGCGTTCTGTCGTCGATTAAGAATCCCAGCTGAGACGCCAGTCTTATTGCTCTCATAAGTCTTAGGGCGTCTTCGGAAAATCTTTTATTGGCGTCTCCAACGGCGGTGATCAACCGGTTTAAAATGTCTTTTTGACCAGAAAAAGGGTCGACAAGATTTTGTCCGTCGTAAGCGATGCTATTGATGGTGAAGTCACGTCGTCCAAGATCTTCTTCGAGGGTCTTTGCCCAGGTTATTTTTTCGGGATGACGCGAATCTTTGTATTCTCCCTCTTTACGGAAAGGTGTTACTTCGAATAAAAGCGACGATTCGCGTGTCATGCTAACGGGGATCGATACGGTTCCGTAGGTGTTGTTATAAAAAGCATCAGGAAACAACGATAAAATTTTATCCGGTGTCGCATTGGTCGCAAAATCCCAGTTCTTGACTTCTTTTCCGAGAAGTAAGTCCCGAACGGCTCCACCAACGACGTAGATCTGGAACCCTTGATTTTTAAATGCATCCATGAAATCGGAGACTGATTTTGGAAGAATTTTCATGAAGTAATTATAATATGTCACCTATCAATCTGACAATTTGATTATATTTTTTTGTTTTTATCTTTTTATACGTCTCGGAGTCAAGATTGTGCCAATAAGCGTCATAAAATTCTTTTCTCAGGAAATTATATTTAACTTTTGGTACGTCGACCAGGTACCATATGTCGAAGTGCAATTTGCACGGACTTCTCGGATTTCCGGAAACATCTTTTATCGTTAAGTTAAAAATTTTGATTTGATTTTTTCCGACCTCATAATCCAGCTCCTCCTTGAATTCTCTGATTACAGTATCCACCGGGTGTTCTCCAAGCTTGATATGGCCACCGGGCGGGATCCAATCATCAGCTTTGATATGATGGCCTAAGTAAATTGATTGACTCTTTTTATTTATTGGCACAAAAAAGGCACAAAAATGTATATCAGGATTGGTTTCCTTGGTAATTTTATCGGTCATGGAAAGTTGTTTCAAAAACCTGTCAACAACTTTTTTATTGACATTTGTCTTGTCTAATTTGTAAATTTCCTTTTTTATTTTGTAAATATAGTTGCTTTGCATATGTATTTAGATTGTCAGATCATCCTGAATCCAACCGCTTCGGTTGGACGTGGGTCATTAAGAATTTTAAGTCAGTGATTTTAAAATATCAAGATTTTTTTTGTCGGGTCCTTTTCCGTCAAAACCGGGAGTCTCAATTATGAACGCTAAATCCTTCGTCGTCGGATTTGTCATTAATACCCTAAATTCGCTGACGGGGATTGTCCCTTGACCGATATTCTCATGGCGATCACGGCCGCTCGCGTATGGATCACGGCTGTCATTAAAATGAAAAACTTCCAACTTATTCAATCCGATCAATTCGTCGAACTTATTAAGGAAATCGGTCAATTTTTGCTCGGATGACAAATCGTATCCGGCTGAAAAAAGATGGCACGTATCCAGGCATACTTTCACGCGATTGCTATCGACATCACGGACAATTGCGGCAATTTCCTCAAGTGTCTGACCGATTTTGTTGTTGCCGGCATTTTCAATCATAAATAGCGATTCTTCGGGAGTATTTTCCAGGACCTCCTTTATGTTCGCAATCAACTTTTGGTATTTGCTATCCGTTTTATCGCTCTTGTAAGATCCGAGATGAACGATGCTTCCTTTAACTTTCAGTCTTGGAGCGATTGTCATTTCGGAAATCAAGGACATTTTCGACAAATGGCCTATCTTTCCCTCGTCGGAAAGGTTGACGAGATAGGAAGCGTGGAAATATATCGGATCGATTTTCAGGTCTTTTTTAAATTGCAAAAACTGTTCAACCGTCTTGTCGTCGACTTTGGCAAAATTCCAGCCCCTTGGAGAAGAAGAAAAAAACTGGAGACAGTTGCCTCCGATGGCGTTTATGCGTTTTAAAGCCTCCTGATATCCTCCGGCAATCGATTGATGCGCGCCAAGTTTCAAACTCATTTTGATATCCAATTTATAACGTATTTGGAAATCCGCTGCCGATAATAATCTTTCGTCAATCCGTGATCAACTATGTCATCCATTATTATTTTTTTATTCGTCGACTTTATTTGATTATAGATGACCTGGCCGTGTACCGGACTCACTATCTTATCATTTTTAGCCGTTAAGACTAAAGTTGGAATTTTCACAAGCTCAGGTCGTAATTTTTTAAAATAATAATTTATATTTTCGCGTACTTTTATACTAAATGGATACAAAAGCAACAACCCAATAATCATTTTCGTGAACTTCCAGTTAACCCTTTTGAATAGGAAAATAAACGGATTAATGAGAATAAGCCTATCGACCATCGGATTTTTCGGAATATTCAGAAATACCGAGAGGCCGCCAAGACTGGCTCCGACGATGATAATTTCTTTATAAAGAGGTCTGAATTTTTCCAAAACCAAAGAGATGTTGTCTGCCTCTTCGGGTAAAAATGGATTTTCCCTATCGGTAAATGTAAACCGGTAGACGTTGAATTTTTTACCAAGAATTCCCGCCAAACGTTTAATGGAAGGACTATCCTTTGAGTCCTTAAAACCGTGACACAAAATTACCAACTTCCGGGAATTTTTATTCATATGAAGATCGCCGTGTATAACCGATTTTTCCCCAAAAGGAATATTCACTTTTTTGATCATTAAATCAGGATTTCGAGAATTCTATTTTTAATATTCGTCGGGAATTTAAAATTATTTACTTCATTTTTGCCTATCCAACGGTATTCCAGTAATTTAGGTTCAAGTTTTACTATTCCGCCAACTTTATGACACATAAAATGTTGAGCGTGATAAAAATGCCCAGCCGAAGAAAAAACATCCTCGCCGAGCCAACGGTCGATCGTTATTTCCAGGGAGACTTCTTCCTTAACCTCTCTCATTAATCCATCAAGTATCGTCTCCGGTGGATCAACTTTACCACCCGGAATGGTCCAAAGCCCGCCATCGATCTTTTCCGCGAGTGATTTTTTGACGATGAGAACTTTTCCGCTGTGGTCGACTATGAAAGCGCCAACCGCGAGAATGACGAGGTATTTGTCTAGCATATGAATGATTATAGCAAATATTCCTCTTGACACTTTAGCAGACATATTATATGATTGCTAATAGCTATGGAAGATTTAACCCAAAGACAGGTCGATATTTTAAAAGCGATCATCAAGGAATATTCGGAGACCGGCGTTCCGGTCGGGAGCGATATATTGGAAAAGAAATACAAACTTGGGGTATCGCCGGCAACGATTAGAAATGAGATGGTTGAGCTTGCCAAAAAAGGTTATCTTAAAAAAAATCATTTTTCATCGGGGCGGATGCCGTCGGCCAAAGGGTTCAGATTCTACATCAAACACCTGATGAAACAAAAAGAACTATCAACGACGGATGAGGTCGCCTACAAGAACAGTATTTGGGATGAAAGGGCAGAGGCTCATCGGTTGCTGTCGCAAGCTTCGAAAGTATTGTCCCAGAAAACAGGCCTTCTCTCATTGATTACGACCAATTATGGGGATTTATATTATTCCGGAATCGCAAATTTGCTTACTCAACCGGAATTTTTCGATTTGAATTTGTCAAGAACCCTTTTTGGCCGACTTGACGAAGTCAGTTTTTGGGATAGGATCCTTTCTGATTTTGATCGAATGGAAGAGGAGATTATGTGTATGTTGGGGGAGGAGGACTTTCACGATTCGGCATTCGATTCGTGCGCTTCGGTGTTCGGCGAATTTGAGGGTAATAAAATAAAAGGTATGGTCGGGGTTGTCGGACCGAAAAGAATGTACTATGATGAAATAATCCCGCAAATAAAATATTTTTCGAAGCTTATTGAAGAAATCGTCAAAGAGCAAGGTCTGTAAAAAAATGTCAAAATTTAAATAACAAATATCAAAAAAATGTCAGATAAAAAAGTCAAGAAAACCGGAGAAGAAAAACAGGAGAGCGACCGCGACTTCGAGCAACTTAAAAATCAGGTTGAAGAATACAAGAATAAGTATTTTCGCGCCCTGGCTGATTACCAAAATCTGGAAAAAAGAGTCGACGGGGATCGCGAGAATATCGGGAAAGCCGTCCAAGTGCAGCTTCTCATGAAATTGTTGCCTTTTGTAGACAATCTTGACAAGGCGGAGGTATTTGTAAAAGATATCGGTCTGAAATTGGCCAAGGACCATTTGTTAAAAATTTTCCAAGAAGTTGGCCTCGAGGAGCTGGACGTCATCAATAAAGAATTCGATCCATATACAGCCGAAGTCATCGATCTTGTCCCCGGGGAAAGAGACAATATCGTCGTGGAAGTGCTGAGGAAAGGTTATCGACTGGGCGATCGGATTTTAAGAGTGGCCCAGGTAAAAGTTTCAAAAAAAGTTAACCCGCAAACTCGTTAACGCATTAACGGATTAACGGGTTAAGACAGTTATTAATTATTTTCAAAAATATTATGGCAAAAATCATAGGCATCGATCTAGGTACGACAAACTCTTGCGTCGCAGTTATGGAAGGTGGTAAACCTAAAGTTATATATTCCGCCGAAGGAAGAAACGTCATTCCTTCCGTGGTAGATCCAGTCAAACGCATCGTCGGTGATGTCGCTAAAAGGCAGACGGTCATTAATCCGAAAAATACGATATTTTCTATTAAAAGACTTATGGGACGCCGATTTACTGACGAATCGGTCAAGTATGACATGAAGTGGCTTCCTTATAAAATTAAGGAAGGACGCGACGATATGGCCGACGTTGAAGTTGCCGGTAAAACTTATACACCACAAGAAATTTCGGCAATGATCTTGCAAAAAATAAAAACCGACGCCGAAGCACACTTGGGAGAAAAAATCGATAAAGCCGTCATAACCGTGCCGGCATATTTTGATGATTCGCAAAGACAAGCGACGAAGCAAGCCGGTGAAATCGCTGGGTTGGACGTTGTCCGCATAATAAACGAGCCGACCGCCGCCGCCTTGGCGTACGGTTTGGATAAAAAACATGCTCATACAATCGCCGTCTATGACCTTGGCGGTGGAACTTTCGACATTACTGTCTTGGAACTGGGCGAAGGTGTTTTCCAGGTCAAGGCGACAAATGGCGATACTCATCTCGGCGGGGACGATTTTGACAAAGTCATATTGGATTATTTTGCCGAAGAGTTCAAAAAGGAAAACGGTATCGATCTCCGTCACGACCCGCAAGCTTTACAAAGGCTTCGTGACGCGGCCGAAAAAGCAAAGATTGAATTATCATCGTCGATGGAAGCCGACATTAATTTACCATTTATCACCGTCAAAGATGGACAACCTTTGCATTTCGTGACCAAGCTGACTCGGGCCAAACTAGAATCATTGGTTGGGAATTTGATTGAGAAATCATTCGAGCCGGTCAAAAAGTGTTTGAAAGACGCTAAAGTCGACGTGTCAAAAATCGATGAAGTCGTATTGGTCGGCGGTATGACGAGAATGCCGAAAGTCGTTGAAGAAGTTAAAAAATTTTTCGGCAAGGAACCAAATCGTTCCGTTAATCCCGATGAAGTCGTTGCGGTTGGCGCAGCCGTCCAGGGAGGAGTTTTGACCGGTGAGACAAAAGACGTCGTTTTGTTAGACGTCACACCTCTCACTTTGGGAGTTGAAACTTTGGGAGGTGTCATGACACCGTTGATTACCCGAAACACAACTATTCCGACGGCAAAGACCGAGACATTTTCGACTGCCGGAGACAATCAAACCCAGGTCGAAATTCACATCCTCCAGGGTGAGAGGCCAATGGCCCGTGATAATAAGTCGCTCGGACGATTCATTTTGGACGGTATTCCGCCGGCTCCTCGTGGAGTTCCACAAATCGAGGTCACATTCGATATCGATGCCTCGGGCATACTGTCGGTAAACGCCAAAGATAAAGCTACCGGAAAATCTCAAGGGATTAAAATCACCGGATCGACCGGTCTCAACAAGGACGAGATCGAAAAGATGAAAGAAGAAGCCGAAAAAAATGCCGAAAAAGACAAAGAAGAAAAGGAAAAGATAGAAGTAAAGAATAAAGCTGATCAGTTGGTCTACACGGCCGAAAAAGCCCTAAAAGACGCCGGTGACAAAGTCGATAAAGGAGTCAAGGAAGATGTCGAAAAGAAAATCAAGGCTCTCAAAGATGCCAGTGAAAAAGGCGATAAGGGTGATATGGAAAAAAAGACCCAGGAACTGTCGGACTCTTTGTCCAAGGTAGGCCAGTCAATGTATGGCCAACAGGGAGCCCAAGGACAGGCTGGGCAAGGACAACAACAACCCAGTGGGGACAAAAAATCCGCCTCCGCCAATGCTACGACAGACAAGGATAAGGTGGAAGAAGGAGAAGTCGTTAATTAAATATTAAATCCTAAATTCGAAATCGCAAATAAATTCAAATTTACAAATCAAAAGCTCTAAACATTTTTGGTTCGATTGTTTAGAATTTGATATTTAGAGTTTATTTGAAACTTAGAAAATAGAATTTAGGATTTTTTTGTATATGACAGATTATTACGAAATCCTCGGAGTCGCCAAAAATGCCTCCGACCAGGAAATAAAATCAGCTTACCGTAAACAGGCCTTAAAATGGCATCCTGACCGTAATAAATCCCCGGAAGCCTCCGAAAAATTTAAGGAGATCAACAAAGCTTTTGAGGTATTGTCGAATCCCCAGAAAAAACAAATGTACGACCAATACGGCGATTCAGCTTTTGATCAGCAAACCAACGGTGCTCCTGGTGGTGCCGGCGGGCAGTACTACCAGCAGGGTCCCTATAAAGTGTATACGAATTTTGGTGGTCAAGGTAATCCGTTTGAAAATGTCGATTTCGGAGGATTTTCCGATCCTTTCGACATATTCGAACAGTTTTTCGGTTTTCAGTCGCCTTTTTCCGGCGGTAGAAGAACAAGGAGGGAAGTATACGAAATGTCACTGAGTTTTGATGAAGCCGTCCACGGAGTAGAAAAACAAACGGTCATCAAAGGGGCAAAAAAAACAATCAAAATCCCGGCCGGTGTCGCCGACGGTATGACGATTAGATTTTCCGATTTCGACGTTCAAGTCAAAGTCAGGTCTCACGAGCACTTCAAAAGGGAGGGTCAGGACATATATTATGAAAAGGAAATATCGTATCCTTTGGCCGTGCTTGGGGGAACCGTCGATGTCGAAACGATTGACAATCCTGTTCGTCTGAAAATCAGGCCCGGCACCCAAGGAGGTACGACGGTTCGTCTTCGGGGACAGGGAGTACCGTATCCGAATTCGACGAGAAGAGGGGACCAGTACGTGATATATAAAATCAAAGTCCCGGAAAAAATTTCCCACAAAGTCAAAAAAATCATCGAAGAATTGGAAGGAGAGGTCTAAAATGAAGATACAGACCCACCTTGAAAATCTAGAAAATTATCGATCCTATCTGGCAATAGAGGAAATCACGCACGAATTCTTTCGTAAAAGAAAATACCTGCGGATGGATCTGCCTGTTCTGTCGCCATCATTGATACCGGAGTCCTATTTGGAAGTATTTAAAACGGAGTTCAATTATTTTCAGAAAAAAGAATCGCTTTATCTGACCCCGTCACCAGAGCTATTTTTAAAACGGCTGCTCACCGAAGGGATCGGTGATTGCTATTACTTGGGTAGGGCATATCGAAATAGCGAACCGAACTCGAGTTGGCACCTGCCGGAATTTACCATGCTCGAATTCTATAAACTTGGAATAAATTATTTGGAAATGGCCGACGAAGTGCTGGGGTTGTTAAAATTCATCAAATCAAGATTGTCACGGCCGAGTTTTGGAATGCCTGGAAATAAACACAATGACATTAATCTAAAATTCGACAAATGGGAAAAATATACGATTGCCCAGGCATTCGAAAAATTTACCGGAATTACCCATGAAGAATTATTTGAAGAAAAATTATTGATCGAAAAAGCTAAAAATAAAGGTTACCAAACAAAAAACGCCACTTATGAGGATTTATTTTCACAAATTATGGCTAACGAGATTGAGCCGAGATTGGGTCGAAACGGTCGTGCGACTCTCCTTTACGATTATCCTTGGGAATTGGCATCGTTGGCAAAAATAAGCGCTGATAGAAAAACCGCCGAAAGGTGCGAATTTTACATAAACGGCTTGGAAATCGGAGGTTTCTGTACGGAGCTTAATAACTATAAGGAACAAGAAAAAAGGTTTTTTTCTGAACAATTGAAGCGAAAACAAAGCGGCCTAATCACGCATACAATTGACAAAGGCTTTATCGAAGCGTTAAAATATGGTCTGCCGCCAGTGACCGGGGCGGGTATTGGTTTTGAAAGACTGGCGATGACGTTTATCGGTACAAATTCAGTTTCGGAACTTAAGTTGATTTCAATTCAGTAGTTCTTCAATTTACGAATTAAGGGATTAACGGATTTTTTTTCCGTTAATGCGTTAATCCGTTAATAATTATTAGTATTGATTTTTATGAAAACCAATGCGGGAAATTTGAAAAAAGGAGAGTTTGTATACCACATGGGTGAAATATGGCAAGTTCAGAAAGCTGATTTTTATTCGCCCGGAAAGGGATCGGCCCTTATGAAGGCCAGGATAAAAAATATTTTGTCAGGAAAAAATATCGAATATGCCTACAAATCTAATGAACAAGTGGAGGTAGTCGATGTCGAGTCGATCGAAATGCAGTACTTATATAAGGATAGCGAAAATTTATTTTATATGGACGAGCGTACATATAACCAGTACAGTCTTCCGATAAGCGCCGTTGGCGACGTTCACCGATTTTTTAAAGAAGGCGATAAGATGTATGTATACATGCACGATGACAAGCCTTTAACGATCCGACCTCCGATGAGCGTCAAGCTTAAAGTCATTGAAGCCGAAGACGCCGATAAAGGCAATACGGTAACCGGAGCAAAAAAATCCGTCACCGTGGAGACCGGCGTCACCGTCCTGGTCCCCTTGTTTGTCAAAGTCGGCGAGACTATATCTATCAATCCGGAAACGGGTGAGTATACCGGAAGAGTATAATTTCCTATGACCACCGTTGGGGAAATCCTAAAAAAAGAACGACATGATAAGGGACTACTACTTTCGGACATCGAGAAAAAAATAAAAGTCAGAGAAAAATACTTAAAGGCACTTGAAGAAAACAATTGGAATTTCTTTTCGTCAAAAATCTACATCATAGGTATTTTAAAAAATTATTCAAAACTCTTGGGGTTGGACCAGAAAAAAATCGTCGCGTTTTTCAGACGGGACTACGAAAAGAACGAAGAGGTAAAATTTAAAAAAAAGGTTTCTTCATCGTATTTAACTTCGGAAACAAAGAAAGCGATTCGATTGGTTTTGGTTTTTTCGTTTCTCGTCATATTTGCTTATTTCGGTTATCAGCTTAGCCTTTACTTTTCCCCACCCAGCTTTCAAATTCTGTCTCCGACGACAAATACTTTTTACGTCGAAGACAGGATAAGAATTGTCGGCAAAACGAACAAGGATACGGTCGTCACAGTCTTTGGACAAAGATTGTACTTAGGGGAAGATGGTACGTTTTCATATGATTTTCCGTTGCATGAGGGAATCAATAAAATTGATTTCTTATTGACCGGCGCCAATGGAAAAAGCGCTACTATAGAAAAAATATTTTATAAAAAAACTCCCCAATAAATTTACTTCAGTTTCCCGATCAGAAGATTTAAGTCCTTGATGTCTTTGATATTGTTTGATGAAAATATTTTTTTAAAACCGAGACGTCTGCCTTCATTGAGGATTTTTTCTTCAAAATATACTTTTCTGACTTCTCCAAGAAGTCCGACTTCACCGATGAAAAGAGACGTTTTTGGCAAGGCGATGCCTTTAAAAGACGAGATTAATGAGGCGACCAGTCCGAGATCTGCGGCTGGACCTTTGACGCTGACGCCGCCAACAACATTGACATAGATGTCAAACCGATCAAGAGGCAAACGGATAAATTTTTGCAGAACGGCGATCAAAAGTAAAACCTTATAGATC
>JAJYIX010000023.1 GCA_021789865.1 bacterium | reverse complement strand
CGATCTGAAATTTTATGTCAAGTTTAGGATTACCCTTGCTGTTCTGGACAAAAGGTGAATACAGGTGTCCTTCGAGGTGGTTGACGGAAATGAGTTTTTTACCGTAATCAGCCGCCAATTTTTTTGCTTTCCGTATTCCGACCTCGAGCGCAACTGCCAGACCGGGACCTTGGGTGACGGCAACAGCGTCGATAGCGTCAATGCCGATTTTTTTCAAAGCCTCCTCGACGACCATATCAATTCTTTCCTCATGAGCTCGCTTGGCCAATGAAGGATATATTCCCCCCCATTTTTTATGGATCAATATTTGCGAATAAATTACGTTGGACAACACTTTCCTTCCCTCAACAACGGAAACTGAGGTTTCGTCGGCCGAAGTGTCTATCGCGAGGATTTTCATATTATTTTTCATTGACGATGATCTCTCTTTCTTTTTGGTTAACGTAACTCATTTTTATAAAAATGATTTTTGCTTTGGACTTCAGTTTATTATAAATTGCCCCCGATTTTTCCCCCCATTCCAGAGCAAGGATGTTGCCGGCTCTGAGCATTTCGTCTACACCCAAATGGTCAAATTCCCGACCCTCTTCTATCTGATATAGGTCGAAATGATAAAAATTGCCGTATTGATAATATATGACAAATGTCGGCGATATGATGTCTTCTATTCCAAGAGCTCTTCCCATCCCCTTGACGAGGACCGTTTTGCCGACGCCAAGCTCTCCTTCGATGATGAAGACGACCGGCTTTTTTTTATCGTGATATTTTTCTATAAGATATCCGCCGATTTTTTCGGTCTGACCGGGTGACAGGGAACGATAATTTTTGACTTTGTTAAGGACGATATCACCTTTTCTGAGTATCGTTAATTTTGGTTTGGTCAAATCGACGATTGTCGACGGTTTATTGCGCGGCAACTTACCCGAATCGATAATCAAGTCGACAAGATCGCGCTTGACCTTTGGAAGTTCTGCTAAAAGCGTTTTCACCGAATAATGAGGCGGTCGGCCGCTTAAATTGGCCGAGGTCGCCGTCACTGGATTTCCAAATTCCTTAACTAATTTCGTGACCAAATCAAAGCGCGGCATCCTTATTCCGAGTCCGCCTTTTTCCGATTCGAGTTTGCGGCACACTTTTCGCCTAGAGTCCAAAATGACCGTAAACGGTCCGGGAACAAACTCCTCTAGTAATTTTTCTGACGATTTGCCTATCGTGACATTTTCCTCAAGCATCTTCCAATCGGCGACAAAGACGGAAATCGGTTTTCCCGGCGGCCTGTTTTTAAAAGCAATCAATTTGTCCACGGCTTTTCGGTTTGTCGCGTCAACCAAAAGTCCATAAACGGTATCAGACGGAAAAATGACCAATCCACCGGCTTTTAGGACTTTTAAGGTTACATTAAGAATATTTTTGGTATCATTCCCTTTTAAATTCAAGATTTTCATCTTTTGAGGGATATTTTATCAGAATTTTTGTTAAAATAGGAAATCTATGGCAGTCAAAAAAAACGAACCCCAACGAAAACAATATAAATTCAATATCAATATCAAGACCATATTCATTGCCGTATTCGTATTCCTGTTTATCATGTACGCCTACCAGTCGATTAGCACCCAAGTCAGCAAAAATCTTCCCGAAAAACCGTTGACAACCGTCATCGCCGAAACAAAAGAAGGGAAAGTCAGTAAGTTTGACGTCTTCGATAATAAAGTCATCGTCTACTATAAAAACGGCCAAATGGCTATCACCTATAAGGAAACGACCGATAGCCTTTTGACAGTCCTTAAAGACAACAACGTCAATCCCAATACGGTCGCCATGACTATTGAGGACACTTCGGGATCGAGCGGTTTGGTTAATTTTCTGAGTAATTTTTTACCGACAATTTTAATGGTTGTCTTTTTCGTTTTCTTGTTCAGACAAGCCAAGGGCGCCCAGGATTCGGTATTTTCCTTTGGGCAGTCAAAGGCAAAAAGATTTTCTAAAGACATGCCAAAAATCACTTTTGCCAATGTAGCCGGCGTCGATGAGGCAAAAAAAGAACTTGAAGAAGTCGTCGATTTTCTCAAACGCCCGGAAAAGTATAAAAAGCTCGGCGCTCGAACTCCGAAAGGAGTGTTGTTGGTCGGGCCGGCCGGATGTGGCAAGACTCTTCTGGCTAAAGCCGTTGCTGGAGAAGCCGGCGTGCCTTTTTTTTCGATTGCCGGTAGCGAATTTATGGAAATGCTCGTCGGAATCGGCGCTGCCCGCGTCAGAGATCTCTTTGATACCGCTAAAAAAAGCGCCCCGGCTATCATTTTCATTGACGAAATCGACGCGATTGGTCGAGCCCGTTCGGTCGGGATGATGCCCTCTCATGATGAAAGGGAACAAACATTAAATCAAATATTGGTCGAAATGGACGGTTTTGCCCCATCCGAACAAGTGGTTGTCATCGCCGCCACCAATCGCGGCGACTTGCTGGACCCGGCGCTTCTCCGTCCTGGACGCTTTGATAGAAGAATTGTCGTTGATTATCCAGACGTTGAAGGAAGAAAATCAATCATCAAAATACACGCCAAGGGCAAACCCTTTGACAATAGTGTCGATTGGGACAAAGTCGCCAAACGAACGGTCGGATTCTCCGGTGCCGACCTGGAAAATATGCTCAACGAGGCTGCAATTTATGCCGCCCGTCAAGCGAAGACGACTATCAGTATGGGCGATATCGAAGAAGCGGCAACCAAAGTCAAACTCGGACCGGAAAAAAAGAGACTTCAATCGGAAGGTGATCGGGAACTGACGGCCTACCACGAAGCCGGACACGCAATCGTTTCCCATTTTTTGGCTCACACCGATCCGGTTCACCGGATTTCCATCGTTTCCCGCGGACAAGCTTTGGGGTATACCCTTATCCCACCGGCTAAAGATAAACTGCATGAAACACGAACCCATTTGATGGAACAAATCGCCGTCATGATGGGCGGACGGGCGGCCGAAGAGACAGTTTTTGGAGAGGTGACCACCGGTGCCGCCAATGATTTTGACCAGGCAACCAATATCGCCCGGGCTATGGTTGTCGAATACGGAATGAGTCCTTTGGGGCCAATAAATTTCGGTCCGACGATGGATATCACCGAATGGGGAAAGAATTACAGCGACCAATCTCCGATTTCTCAGGAGATGATGGCAAAAATCGACGACCAAGTAAAGCAAATTCTTTACACCGGCTATGAAAATGCGATGAAACTCGTAAAAGACAAAAGGAAAGTACTCGACAAAGTGGCAACCGCCCTTTTAAAGAAGGAGGGCCTTGACCAGGATGAATTTGAAGAGATAGTCGGGGAAAAAAAGCCGGTTGCCCGAATACCCAAAGTGACCCTTAAAAAATAACAAGAGGTCTATGCAAACATTACTTGTCATCGACGGTAACGCTATCATGCATCGAGCGTATCATGCAATTCCTCATCTGTCTTCGTCCGACGGCACGCCGACCAATATCGTATACGGATATTTGTCGATGCTTCACAAAGTCATAGGAGATTTTCAACCTGATTATCTGGTCTCATGTTTTGACACTCCAAAACCAACTTTCAGGAATCATCTTTTCAAGGAGTACCAAATTCAAAGACCAAAAATTGAAAATGATTTTATCGTCCAAATTCCCCTTGTTAAAGAAGCTCTCGATAAAGCGGCTATTTTCCGTATCGAAAAAGATGGATATGAAGCTGACGATATCATAGGCACGATCACCAAAATTTTCGATAACGAAAAATTCCGAGTAGTCATCGTCACCGGCGACAAAGACATATTCCAACTGATAAACGACAATGTTTTTGTTGCCTCTCCCCAACTCGGCTTGGCCAATATAAAAGTATTCGACAAAGTTGAGGTTGAACGTAAGCTTGATATCCCTCCAAGCCGGATTGTAGATTACAAAGCGTTGGTTGGCGACCCATCGGACAATTATCCGGGTGCCAAAGGCATCGGACCGAAGACGGCGTCCAGACTCATCCACCAGTTCGGATCTGTCGACGACATATATAAAAACATCGACCAAATCGATTCGATAAAAATACGAGAGGTCCTTGAAAAAGAAAAGGCGACTGTCGAAATATCGAAAAAATTGGCGACTATATTGACCGACGTCGACATCGGAATCGACATAGAAAAATTGAAATTTAACGGCTTCAATCACGCTCTCGGTCCGTTTTTGGAAAAATATCAAATCACGTCCCTAGAGAAAAGAATATTCGGTGAAAAGAGATCGGAACAAAACAAAGACAAAAAAAAAGGGTCCGATCAAATGGGTTTGTTTTGATATTCCGGTATCGGACTTTGTCTGATTTTTTATGGCTGCCCGTTACTCATTGTTTGGTATTTGGGATTTATTGTTTTATAATAAGTAAGGCTCCTATGGAGTAGTTTTTATAAAACATTAGCGTATGAACCCCGCCAAGGCGGGGAAACGAGGAAAAGGGAATTCGAATTTTTCAGCGGGTCCCTTTACCCCGCGGTCGTCGGGGTCAATGTCTTTTTCAAAACCCGGAAGCAATTCTGGGTACAAAAAGAGGATAAACGACTACTACTTCGATCACCGTAACATTTTCCGAGGTGATTACAAATAGGCTGCCGATTAATAATTCCAACGACGTGTTCCGAATTGCGAATAATTCGTGATTCGCTACCCGTAGACATATAAAACTATGTGCGGAATCTTTGCCATTGTGAATGACCTGAAAGGTGATGCTGCCAATACCGTTCTTGACGGATTAAAAAAGTTGGAATACCGGGGCTATGATTCCTGGGGAATCGCCATCAAGCCTGAAAATACCTCCCGCAAAAGAGAAAAGCTTGCGGTCGAAAAACATATCGGAAAAATCGGCGACGCAAAGACGACTTTGCCTAGCGGTAAAATCGCCATCGGTCATACGCGTTGGGCCACCCACGGCGGCGTCACCGATGATAACGCTCATCCCCATCTTGACTGTTTGGGCCGCCTGGCCGTGATCCATAACGGAATCGTGGAAAATTATCTTAATTTTAAGGAACGGCTCGTAAAGTCGGGTCACCGATTTTCTTCCGAGACCGATACTGAAGTCGTTGCCCACATTATTGAAGAAAAGTTGAAGACTATAGACCTCACCACGGCCGTTTTTGACAGTTTTAACGAGTTGACCGGATCAAACGCCATCGGTGTTCTCGATGGCGAATCCGAAACGATAGTCGCCTGCCGCAATGGTTCCCCGCTTGTCGTCGGAGTCGATGAAAATCACCATCGCTTTTTTCTGGGCAGCGACGTCCCGGCATTTCTCAGATACACAAACAAAGTGTACTTCCTCGAAGACAATGAAGGTGTCGTCATCGATAAGCAAGGTGTCAGACTCTATGATCTGAAAACGAAAAGAGAAAAACCGTTGCGATTGAGACGCCTCGACTGGAATCTTGAAGATGCCGAAAAGTCCGGATTTCCCCACTTCCTCATCAAAGAAATTCACGAACAAAAGCAAACGATCGAAAAAGCTGCCATGACAAACCAAAGAATAATTGGCGATGTCGCAAAAATTATCAGGGAGAATTATAAGGTAGTTTTTATCGGCTGCGGGTCGGCATCGTACTGTGCTTTGGCCGGGAAATATTTTTTTGCCAAAGCCGGCATCGAAACCCAAACGTATGGCGCGTATGAATACCTACCATTTTCAACTTTTGCCGATGATAAAACTCTGGTCATCGCCATTTCCCAATCGGGAGAAACCGCCGATACATTAATCGCTCTAAAACAAGCCAAAAAAAATCGTGCAAAAATTTGCGCCGTCGTAAACGCCCGCGGCTCGACTATGGAAAGGTTGGCCGACTTCATCATACCGGTCGGTGCCGGTCCCGAAATTGCGGTCGTTTCAACCAAAGCGTTTACGGCTCAGTTGATATCGCTTTATATGCTTTCTATGGCTGTAAACAACAAAGTTAATCAAGCGATGACCGACGTCAAAAGATTTTCCAACCATCTGAGAAAATGGCTTTCCGTCAGTCTTATTGACTCCATAATTGAAAAAAGCAAAAGCTTGATGGACATGGAACACATATACGTAATTGGCAAACACCTAAACTTCCCGGGCGCCCTCGAATTTGCCCTGAAGTTGAAAGAATCCAGCTATATCCACGCAGAACCGTTTGCCGCCGGCGAACTGAAGCACGGAGTAATCACTTTAATTCAAAAGGACACGCCTTGTTTTGTTCTGGCGTCAATCGATGAAGTCAAAGGCGAGATACTTTCGTCGGCAGCCGAACTTAAAGCCCGCGGTGGTCGGATTATCGGCGTCGCTCCTTTCGAAAGCGATGAGTTTGATTGCCTCATCAAAACGCCTGACGCTGGTGATCTCACATTCATATACAACATCATTGTCGGTCAGCTTTTGGGTTATTACTTGGGAGTCGGTCGAGGTGCCGATCCTGACAAGCCGCGAAATCTTGCCAAAAGCGTCACGGTCAAGTAGATTGCCCGTTCGGCGGTATCTGATTTTTTTGTTTGATGATGTAGAAGACCGTCGCACCAAGCAATATCAAAAGAAGCAATATCAATAAAACAACAAAGATGACCGTTCCGATTTTCGAAGTTTGGGTGGAAGTCGATCTTGACGGGGTTTGACCGACGGTTTGTGACTTTATGTTCCCCTGATTTTTTAATTCTCCTGAATAAGTCGCTATGGGCTTATTATTTTTTGTCGCCGTCAAGAGATCGATATTGTTTTTATCCAAAAAAGCTTGATTTTTTTTAGCAAATTCGCTCGTTGTATAATTTATGGCCGGAATTCCCGATCCATTAGGAATGATTTCCAAGTGATAGGAAAAAAGCGGAATGTATTTTGGATCGATGAAAAAATAGCCCTGGTTATCGGAAAAGGTTTTATAATAAGTAGCATTGTTCATGTCGAGTTTGAGGTCTACCTCCGCCCGGGGTAATACATCGCCATTTTGGTCATAGGCATAGCCTTCAATGTATGCGGGAATTGGCGAGATGTTAAAGCTGCTTTGGGCCAAAAAAGTTGGCGAGGGCGAGATGTGTCTTGATCCCGGAATCTGAAGGTGCGTCTGGGCCAACACCGGATATACAATTGGGGAAAATATTTGAGATAAAAAATCCTTGAAAAAACTGTTGGCCAACGGTTGACTCATTCTTATACCAGCTACGGTCGTGAGATCGACTTTGGTATACGTCACCGTAATGTCTTCATTTTGATTCATCGCGGCGTTATTAAGATTGACGCTGTAATATCCAAACCGGTCCGACTGGACCGTCACCATCAGAATGCTTCCCTGCGAAAACGACACTTTTGTAAATGGAATTGATACTTTTCCATCGATCGTGGTCGTGTCTCCCAGCCTTGATGCAGAGTAAGAAATTGTCGTCGGTTGGGCCCGATAGGGTGGATTCGATCCCGGATCGAGCGGGATATCCCGGTGTTCCATATTTGGATATCCTTGAGCTACTTCCTCGGGAGTATCGATTTCCTCGGTAATCGGATCTCCCGGTTTATATATTGAGTTCGATCCATCCATTTTATGATAGATTTTTATGTAGTTTGGCTGGAGATTCGGTGTAGCGGTAAAAGTATACCCGGATGTCGGCACGACGGCGAGATAATACACCCCTGGCTCAACCAAAAAATTAAAAAGCCCGTCGGCGGCGGTCACTTGAGGATTGGTCAATCCGAGCAGCTGATATTTATCCTTATTACTGTCGAGAATGGTTATTTTCACATTTGGAAGCGGTTCAAGTGACTGCGAGTCAAAAACAATTCCGAAAGGATCCCAGCGACAGGTGTGTTTTTGAAGGCATGGATACTGCTCGAGGACGCTATTTGTTCCTCCAGGAGGTGGCGGGGGAGGTGGAGGTGGTGGTGGAAAGACGGTATTCCACGAAATGTTCACGCAATTTGTCGTCACCGGATCGGAAAAAGAAAATACGCTCAGTTTTTGTCCTGGACCGTTTCCTTGATCGGTCGGCACCTCACCGACGGTTACGCCAAAAAATACCATTCCCCCGACCAAACCTTCGGTGGAAATCGTCACGGTCGCATGGAGCCTTCCCATATCGGCCGCTTGGCGACTGCCACCCGTAACTTCGACTTTGTACGGAAATGTCGTGGTGTTGTCATAATTGAAAAGTAGCCGGTCATAGTCCGGATTTCCGGTCGTGCAAGAAGAACCGTCCGATGTTCCGGTGCAGCTCACGATGTATACTTCGCTTCCCAACGGGAATCCGTCCGCGTACAAATCCTGGGAAAAAGTTGTATTGCCGGCGCCGGTGAACTGGAATGTTTTATTATCTCCCCGGAGACAACGCCAAATCTCCGAACCCTGGGCCGGCGGAGTTTGGGCCGACACCTTGGTGCTACCAAAAAAAAGAAAGACAAAAAATATGAATATATACGCCAATATTTTTTTCATGATTCTTCTTATGCTAGGTAAATTATACAACACGATAAACGGATGTTTTCTTATAATGTACATATCGGCATGAAAATAATCGCAGCCATATTTGTTGGTATTTTTTTGGTGTTATATGCCGGGTTGAACTGGGACAATCAAAAATCTTCGGAGCAAGTCAAAGTCGAATACGTCATCGATGGGGACACGATAATCGTTGAAGGCAAAAGAAAAGTTCGTTATATCGGAGTCGACGCCCCGGAGATTATATATGCGACCAACACCGGCGATAAATCATATCGCTGCTTTGCCAAGGAATCGTTGATCGCCAATGAGAAAATCGTTGAAGGGAAAACGGTCAAATTAGTAAAAGACGTGTCCGACAAGGATAAATACGGCCGGCTTTTGAGATATGTATATTCCGGTGACATTTTTGTAAACGAGTATTTGGTAAAAAACGGTTTTGCCGTATCCGAACCGATTTTTCCAAACCTGGAATATTCACGCTTATTTTATAATTCGCAAAAAATGGCCTCGGATAAAAAGATCGGTTTATGGAGCAAATGCGCAAAGTAAATGCGTAATTATTTTTCATCCGTCCAAAAAAGCATAGGAAGGAGAATCAACATAAAGAGAGCCGTTGTGATCCAATTGCTTTCGAGTCCGCTGACGACGGCCTCGGGTCCCATATTGACAATAAAGTATTAACGAATTAATTATAACAAAAAACCAACTGTCAATTAGTTTTTCAAATACGGATAAATACTACTGAGAAGGTATAAACTCCCGGTGACGACGAGATACTTGCTTTTTTGCCGTAGGAGTCTTTCAAAAGCCTTTCTGTTGTTTTCAACGACCAAATATTCGGTAAAATTTTCTTTTTCAAGATAATCCTCTATCTTTGGAATCGGTTCCGAACGGTGCGCAAGATCCATGTCCGACGTGGTAAATGACGTCAGAATGATTTTTTTCGCCAGAGGTAATATTTGGCTAAGCATTTTCCTGAAATCCTTGCCTTTTCTGAAAGCGATCAAAAATACAAATTTTTCGGGCCCAATTTTTTCAAGACTTGCGAGAAAACAGGCCATTTTTTGTGGATTATGAGCGCCGTCGAGAATAAGCTTTTTGCCTTTGAGGGAAATCGTCTCCATTCGGCCTTTAAAATGATTGCTGGCAAAAATCCGCCTGATTACTTCGACATTGACGTCGAAGCGATCTCTTCCACCAAGATATATAACTGCTGCCAAAGCAAGACTGGCGTTTTCAATCTGGTAATAAGCGTTCGTGTCCAGAACCAGTTTTTCAAAAACAAAATTATCTAGTTTAAAATCAAAAACGATCTTTCCTTTTTCGAGCGAAAAATTACCAAAATTAACATTTTTTTTTAAAATGATTTCTTGTCCTTCGTTTTCATCAACTGCGCTTTTGATGACGGAATCGACGTCACCTTCTTGATTGATTGTAACCAACTGATTCTTTTTGTGGATGATCCCGGCTTTTTGGGTCGCGATTTTCTCTAATGTGTCGCCGAGTATTTCCGTATGATCCAGGCCGATTCTGGTTATGACGCACAGTTTGTCTTCACGATCGACGACATTTGTTCCGTCGTACATTCCCCCGAGTCCTGTCTCGACGACGGCATAATCGACTTTTTCGTCCCGACAATGTAGAAAAAACACCGCAATCATAATCTCAAAATATGAAGGTGGGCCGTATCCGGTCTTGGTCATTTCCTCCGCCGCGAAAACTACCCGGTTCAGAACTTTGACAAACTCTCTTTTGGAAATATTTTTTCCGTTTATTTGACAGCGCTCTCGGATATCGACCAAATGCGGAGATATCGTCAGACCGGTTTTAAATCCCAAGCTTTGCAATAATTTACTGATATAGAAAGACGTCGAACCTTTGCCGGACGTTCCGGCGACGTGGACGATCTTTATGTCGTTTTGAGGATTGCCCAATAGTTCTAGAAGATGCTTTCCCCGGCGAAGACCGAATGCTCCGGCAAATCTTTTTTTCGGATCGGCGTCGATACGCGAAAAAACAAATTTTTCCGCTTCCAAAAACGTTCTTATCATTTCCAGAGTATATCAAAATCCAAAACGCGAAAAGAACGCTGGGCTGAATGGACATGTAAGTGCGCCAAAATTCAATTGGGATAATGACACTTTTTGTACTTTTTGCCGCTACCGCACCAGCAGGGATCGTTGCGGCCCAGTTTTTTCGGACTGGTTGCTTTCGATTGGGAGGGCTTGACGATGGTCTTTTCAGTCGGTCGAACCGGGGCGAAAGGATTCAATCTCGACGCCGACTGGTAGACGACGGCCGTTTGCTGGGATGGTGACGGAGAGCCGACCGGCGTATCGGTCAGTTGGACATCGACTTTTAAAAGCCTATGGGTGACTTCGGTATTGATATCGGAAATTAATTTTTCGAACATCGAGTAAGCTTCGTTTTTATATTCGACTAATGGATCGAGCTGGGCATACCCTCGAAGATTGATGCCTTCCCTAAGGTCCTCGATTGCCGTCAAATGATCCATCCAGAACTTGTCGATCGGCGCCAAGAATATCATTTTGATGACTTGAACCCAGACTTCCTTGCCGAACTTCTTTTCTCTTGCCACGAACTCCAGATCGATTCTTTTCTCCAAATATTTCACGATACTTTCGACGTCTTTTTTCTTCACGTTGTCAATTATTTCTTTCAAATCGACCGGTAAAATCAAATTGAGTTCCTGGAGCATTTTTTGCCTATCCTCGATAGTCAAACCCTCCGGATTTAAAAGAAAAACATTGACAATGGAAAGAATTTCCTCACTAAAAACCTCCCGAACGCTTTCATAAAGTTCTTTGTAGTCTTTTGCTGAAGCTTTGACGATTTTTTTTCTCAAAGAGTAAATGATTTCTCTTTGTTTGTTCAAAACGTCATCGTAGTCGACCAAATGCTTTCTGATATCGAAGTTAAATCCTTCAACCTTTACCTGCGCCTGCTCGATGGCTTTCGAGACCATCGGATGTGTAAGTGGTTGATCTTCCGGGAATTTTAGAAAACTCATCATGTTGGAAATTTGTTCGCCTCCAAAAATCCTCATCAAATCGTCTTCAAGAGCAACAAAAAAAGTTGACTCGCCAGGGTCACCTTGTCTCCCAGAACGGCCTCTAAGTTGATTATCGATTCGTCTTGATTCGTGTCTTTCGGTACCAATTACGTGAAGTCCGCCCAAATCTATTACCTCATCGTGATTGGTCTGCCATTTTTTTGCCAGTTTTCCGAAATCTTCTTTTTTCACTTTATCTTTGTTCGGGGGTTCTCCGCCGAGAATGATATCGACGCCGCGGCCGGCCATATTGGTCGCAATCGTCACTGATCCACGGGCTCCGGCTTTGGCGATGATGGCCGCTTCCCGCTCGTGATTCTTTGCGTTCAATAGCTCGTGAGGGACGCCTTTTTTTCTCAAAAGCGACGACAAGATTTCATTTTTCTCGATTGACGTCGTCCCGACCAATACCGGTCGACCTCTTTGGTAATCCTGAGCGACCTGATTGACGACAGCGTCAAATTTTCCCTTTTCCGTTTTGTAAATCATGTCGGGGTTATCTTTTCTTATCATCGGCAAATGGGTCGGAATGACCAAGACGTCAGTGTTGTAAATTTTATGGAATTCTTCGGCTTCGGTTGCCGCCGTACCGGTCATACCGGCCAACTTCCGGTACATTCTGAAATAATTTTGGAGCGATACGGTAGCCAAGGTTTTCGATTCTTTTTGTATCGGGACTTTCTCCTTGGCTTCGATTGCCTGATGTAATCCTTCGGAAAATCTTCTTCCGTAAAGAAGCCTACCCGTAAATTCATCGACGATTATGACCTCGTTATCTTTGACTATATAGTCTTTATCCAATTTGAAAAGTGTTTTCGCTTTTAAGGCCGCTTCAATATGGAAAAGCGAATCAAAATCTTTTTCATACACGTTGCTGACCCCAAGCTGCCCCTCGATTTTTTTAATCCCCGCTTCGGTCAAGTTGGCGGTTCGCATTTTTTCGTCGATGATATAATCGGTTTTGTCTTCCAGGGTGGATACGATTTGAGCGTACCGATAATATTTCGAAGTATCCTCTTCGACCGGCGCCGAAATAATATGAGGCGTTCTGGCCTCGTCGATCAAGACCGAGTCGGCTTCGTCAATGACTGCATAATTGAAACCCCGTTGAACCAACTCCGAACCGTCTTGGATCATGTTGTCCCTCAAATAATCAAAACCAAATTCGCTGTTTATCCCATAAGTGATATCGGCTTCATAAGCCTCTTTTCTAGTAATCGGCCGAAGATGGGCCAATCGCCAATCGCTCGCTTCATCGTCATGAAAATTCTTATCGACAAGGTAAGATTTTTCCGAAATCATGGCCGCCGTTTTCATCCCTAAAAAATCAAATACGATCCCCATCCATCCGGCATCCCGCCTCGCCAAGTAGTCGTTGACGGTGACCAAATGAGCGCCTTTTCCCGTCAAAGCATTCAGATACAATGGTGCAACGGCCGACAATGTTTTACCCTCACCTGTCCTGGACTCGGCAATTTTTCCTTCATGAAGAGCTATTCCGGCTATAAGTTGAACGTCAAAAAGCCTAAGACCAAGAGTCCGTCTGGCCGCTTCCCTGGCTAATGCGAAGGACCACGGCAGATAAATACCGGTCTTTTCCGGATCACCGCCGATTAATTCTTTGAGCTTTTTGGTCTCAACGACGAAATCAGAATCTTTAAGAATCCTTACCTTATCCTCAAGTGCATTGATTTTCTCAACTTCTTTTTTAATCCGGTTAAGTTCTTTCAGGTTATAGTCGAAAAAATTTTTGAAAAAATCAAACATAGACTAAGTAATAAATAAAAAACAGTCGGGTTATTGTTGGAAATATTCCTGTGGAATTATAAAAGTTTTTACAGCCGAGTAGCGGTCTTTTTTATCGGCTGACGTTTTCAAAACGACGAAGTGAATCGTGTCTCCTTCTTTGATTTTTGAAAAACCGCTGATTTCTATCGCATTCGTCTTGATATTCAGAATGTATTGTTTCGTGCTGTCTTCGATGTCTAACGTTATCTCTTCTTTGGCATTGGTTATCACGGTGACGGTGTAATTATCCTTGTCGACATTGCTGACCCGACCGGCGAAAGTTAAATAGTTCTTGTCGATAAATATGGAATTCGCCGTGACCGACTTGTCGTTTATGACCCCCGAGACGATGATGTAATCGTTCGATCCGATATCATCGCTCGTTATCTCCTTTTTGGAGTTTCCGATTATTTGAAAGTATTTAGTCAGGGTGTCGTCAAGTTTTATTGCGTACTCGGTGCCGTCGTCGGTCATGATTTTTATGGTATTTTTATTTTTATTTTCGACAAAACCGGCAACCGCTTTATTATCTTCTTTTTTCACCGCATCGGCCACTTTTTCCTTGAGGTTGATTATGTCCTTACTGACAGCTATAGTGGGCGAAGCGCTCGCTGTCGGAGTATCAGTCTGGGCCGAAACAATACTCGCTAAACATGAAAGCGAAATTGTCATAATCATAATGTACGTTAAGATTTTTTTCATAGTTGGGAATCCAAATAGTAAATTTTAAGGTCTTTCTGCTGCGGTCTCAAAGTGTTGCTTTTCGGATAAGCCACAATCGTGATGGAATTTTCACCGAGAGTCAATGGAAAATCAACGCTAAAATTTTCGCTATCGGCCACTTGGGCGATATCCTTTATCGGTGATTCTATAACCAAAAGGCTTCCTTTCTGAATTTTACCCGATATCGTAATCGAATCTTTATCGGTAATTATCGAATCGTCCGGCGAAGTGACCTCAAGCGATTGATAAGTTTCGATACTTGGTGCCGGTACTTGTTGTGATGTCGTGTCTTTTGGGGCGATGGCTTTGTTTTTGTTCAGTTCAAGATTTTTGCTTTGGAAAATGATGAAAAAAGCCACTATCCCGCCGAGGAAAATTCCAAAAACAATTGCTATGACCGTCTCCTTTTTCATATCAAAGATGCCAACTGGTAGGGTAACTTATCTATTATATCATCAATATTATACCAATATCGTTGGTCCGTAAAGAGAGCTTCCGCTGTGGTCTTCAGAAGAATTGATGCCATAAGAGCGGAGTTTATCGCATCATTTTTCGCGTAAAATGATGCAGCGAGTCCTGCCAGAACATCTCCCGTTCCACCCTTGGTAAGGCCGGCATTGCCGCCTTCTACCCGATAAAGATTGTGTCCGTCCGAGATGATGTCTACGATAGCTTTAAGAATGATCACGACGTGATACTTCTCCGCCGTCATTTTGACAATTTTTTCTTTTTCGTCTATCGGTAAATTTGTAACATCTTGTCCGAAAAGCATTTCGAACTCCTTTTGATGAGGCGTGACAATGGCCATTGTTTTAAGATCCAACAACCATTCTTTGTCCATTTTCTGAAGTGAACCGGCGTCAAAAACAAATTTTCTTTCAGGAAATTTTTTAATCATTTCTGAGACTACCTGACGGGTATATTCGCCTTCCCTGCCGTCTCTCATCATTCCGGGCCCGATCAGAACGACGTCGTCTTCGAAGGCGTATTGTTCCAAGTCCTTTTTTGAAATGATCATCCCATTTCTAAAAGTTTTTTTAAGTTCGTGAAATATTTTTTCATTTTCGACGGTCGACGAATAGTGGACCATGTCGGTGAAGTGAGAGGCGACTTCCGCCGCCCATAAAGAAGCGGCGTGAAAAAGAGAGGAACCGCCGATAATCAGGATCTTTCCGTTTTGACCTTTGTGGCTGTCAGGTCTCGGAATATAAAAGTTTTTAAATAACGTTTTTACTGAATTAATATCTGATGTGGTTACGATCATAAAATGTTCATTAAAAAATGAAAACTTCAAAGTGAAAACTTATTTTGATGCTATAATTTTACCTATGACAATGACCTATGTAAAGCTAAGACGATTATATTCTCGGTTTTGGGAAGAACGCGGCCATAAGGAGGTTCCACCAATACCGCTGGTACCCCAGAATGATCCGACGACTCTTTTTACTGGATCCGGAATGCAACAGTTGGTACCATACCTCCTTGGGGAGGTTCATCCTTTGGGCAAAAGACTTTATAATATCCAAAGATGTCTGCGTGCCCAGGACATTGAGGAGGTTGGAGATAATCGTCATGATACTTTTTTTGAAATGCTAGGTAACTGGTCGCTTGGTGACTATTTTAAAAAGGAACAACTTTTCTGGTTTTGGGATTTTTTAACTCGCGAATTGGGGCTACCAAAAGAAAAACTTTACGTGACGGTTTTTTCAGGAGACGAAAAAAATCACCTCCCACCCGACAATGAATCTATGGAAATATGGAAAAAATTGGGCGTACCCGAAAATCATATATACAAATATGGAGCCAACAAAAATTGGTGGTCTCGTGCGGGAGAACCGCGCAATATGCCGGTGGCTGAGCCGGGTGGTCCTGATTCGGAAGTATTTTACGAATTTGTGAGTGTTCCTCACGATCGGAAATTTGGAGAAAAATGTCATCCAAACTGCGATTGCGGACGATATCTTGAGATAGGTAATTCCGTATTTATGCAGTATAAGAAAACGGATAAAGGATTTGAGGAACTACCTAAAAAAAACGTTGACTTTGGTGGCGGACTTGAAAGAATAACGATGGCTTTGGAGGATAAAAACGATCTTTTTGAAACAAATTTGTTTCAAAAAATCATTGCTGCCCTTGAAAAATTAACCGGTAAAAAATACCAGGACAACAAAAAGGAAATGAGAATCATAGCCGACCATATTAAAAGTTCGGTATTTTTGATAAAAGAAGGTGTCTATCCGTCGAATAAAGAACAAGGATATGTTTTAAGAAGACTTCTTCGAAAAACGTCACTCAATTTACACAAAATAGGAGTTGATGTAAAAAAAATGTTCTCCCTGGAAGAAATTTGCCGGAGTGTCATAGACACTTATGGAGAGATTTATTTTGATACGAAGCAAGATGTGAACTCAATTACGCCAATCATACAACTTGAGATGGAAAAATTCGGCAAGGCATTGACCAGGGGAATCCAAGAAATAAAAAATACACCCGACAAAGAACTCGAAAACAAGGCATTTTACTTTTATCAAAGTTATGGATTACCTCTCGAGATAATAGAAGAAATATTTGACAGCCAAAATAAAAAAGTTGATAAGAAAATTTTCCGAGAACAGTTCGAAAAGCATCGTGATTTATCCAGAAACGCGTCTTCCGGAAAATTCAAAGGCGGTCTTGCCGATCATGCCGAACAAACGATAAAATATCATACGGCAACTCACCTTCTTCATCAGGCTTTATTTGACGTCATTGGTCAAGACATCAGACAGGAAGGTTCCAACATCACCTCCGAGAGATTGAGATTTGATTTCTATTCGATGAAAAAACCTTCTGCCGAAGATATGGTCGAAGTGGAGGCGATTATCAACCAAAAAATAAAGGATTCTTTAAATGTAGAGTTTAAGATTATACCGAAAAATGAGGCTTTGAAGATCGGAGCAAAATCTTTCTTCCGCGAAAAATATCCCGACACGGTAAAGGTGTATTTTATCGGTGACTATTCTAAAGAATTCTGTGGTGGTCCTCATGTAAAAAATACCAAAGAAATCGGCTCCTTGAAAATCTTCAAATTCGAAAAGATCGGCAACAATTTATTCAGAGTGTACGCAAGATAAGATTAAAAATCCTAAAATAACCCCTTATTTAGATTATCTTATCGGCCTGAGTTACACCTCGTAGGTGTACCAGGCTGGGGTAAAAATGCTGGATGACGAAATGGAAAGCTTTTCCGAAAAATTCCGGATTGGATTCGAATTTTTCTTTGATTTCATTTACCGTAAATCTTCTGAATTCGACTGATTCTTCATTCAGTACGACTTCTGCATCAGAATAAATTTCGTACAGGATAAAGTAATGATTCTCTATCCCCATTTTCCATTTTCTTTTATAAATCTTTTTTCCAATTAATCTAAAACTAAAGTTTCCGATCCCTGTTTCTTCCTTGGCTTCCCTTTTTAAGGCATTCTCAAAACTTTCCTTCGTTTTTACGTGACCCCCAACCGGAGATACGAATTGTCCGGGATCTTGTTTGTCAGACGCTTGTTTTACCAGAAGCCACTCACCTTTTGTATTGATTACCTCGGCAATCACGGTCGGATGAAGTAATCCTTTAGCGTGAGCTTCTTTTTTATCGATTGGATAGAGAACGTTCAGCTTCTCATCGACGACATCGACTATTTCCATAAGTTAGGCAAATGATCTTAACAAGATTGTCCGTTTGCTATTATAATATACTTCTAATATGAAAAAACCCAATCTTAGTTATTTGGATTTCGGTAAATTGGATTTGAGAGTTGGTGAAGTAAAAGATGCTTCTTCCGTTGAAAAATCGAAACATTTGATAAAACTTACTGTCGATCTAGGCGAGGACTACGGGACAGTGGAGATCCTTTCCGGCCTTGCGCCAACATATTCCTCCGAAGATTTGATCGGAAATAAATATATTGTCTTAGCCAATCTTGAGCCAAAACAGATGATGGGTTTGTCATCAAACGGCATGATTCTTGTTGCCGACGACCCTGAAAAATTCCAGCTTCTGCCTCTTGACAAAAAATTAAAAAACGGTACAGTTATAAGGTAAAGGATATTTTTATATAAATTATTATTTCCCATATTACATGCAATATGCCACGTCAAAAAAGATCTACGAGGAGAAACGCAGTTAAAAAAACCGAGTCCATCGAAGAACCACAACAAGTGATAGTCAGGCAAAACAATACGATTTTATACGTGATTCTGGTTGTCCTCGTTGTTGCCTTGGGATTTATGTTTTATAAAATTAATTCGTTGGAGAAGCAACTCAATTCAGCTCCGACCGTCGCAAATCAACCGTCAGCTCCGACGACTGTTTCTCTAGACAAGATCAAGCCATTATTTTCCTCGGGCTACATGCACTTCGGCGATGCTAATAGAAAACTTCTTTTTGTCGAAGTCAGTGATCCGAGCTGTCCTTACTGCCACATAGCCGGTGGCCAGGATCCGGAATTAGCAAAACAGGCTGGGAGTAATTTTCAATATGTCAGCGATGGAGGTACCTATGATCCACCGGTGACCGAAATGAGGAAGCTTGTTGATGAGGGCAAAGCCTCATATGTCCAAATATACGCACCGGGACATGGCAACGGTCAATTGGCTGCTCAAGCGTTGTATTGTGCGTATGATAAGGGTAAGTTTTGGGAAGTCCACGACAAACTTATGTCAAACGCCGGCTACAATTTGATCAACAACGACGTTCAAAACGACCCGAAGAATTTACCGAAACTTGTCGACTTTTTGTCGGATGTGATCGATCCTAATTACATGTCCAGCTGCATCGGTAGCGGTAAATA
>JAJYIX010000064.1 GCA_021789865.1 bacterium | reverse complement strand
TCCGCCCAGGAAAAGATGATCGATGTTTTTATAAATAAATTGAGTAAAAATATTGAACAAAAAAGAGATACCTTTATAAAAGTCGAGAGCGGAATCCAAGCTTTGCGCAATGCCATGAACAAGACGCTTGAGGACGCCATAAACGGGAACATGACGATCAAAGAGAGATACCGACTTGATTCGCCTTATTTCAGAGATAAAGACCACGTCAACTGGGTAATGGATTTCACCAAAAGAAGAATCAAAGCCGGCGTCTCTATAAAGCAAATCGTGAATTTTGCCGGTCAGGATGTCTTTGCCCCTATCATGAAGACCTCCAAAGCCCTTCTTAAGGAAATCCGCCTGATGCCCGACAAGATGAAGGATACAAACGGATTCAGAGTCACCGACAATCTTGTCTACATAACCAGTATCGACAAAAACGGCGGTTTTATAGTCATCACGATCAAGGATAAGTATGTCGCCAACATGTTCAACGCCATGTTTGACTTTGTTTGGGAGAACAGTAAAAAATATTAAAAATTAAACACCAAATACTAAAATGAATTGGATAATAGCAAGTTTTTTAATGTTTTTCTCTTCGATTATCTACTACCTCATAATAAAAAAGGCCCAGGTGGAAAAAATCGAAAGCAAGCTTTATATGGTGGCCAATTTTTCCATACCGACTTTGTTGTATTTTTTCCTGGCCAGGTATAACAATATTAATCTAGTAGTCGGAGTACGGTACATCGTCGCGATTTTTTTGATTTCTTTATTCTTAAACTATATTGGCTCGGTAATTTCTTATTTTGGGATGATCGAGGCCCCGAATGCCGGCTACAGCGTCGTCGTTCAAAAAAGTTATGCCATATACACAAGCATCGCTGCCATATTCCTTTTTCATTCACCGCTTCCTTTGAATAAATTTTTGGCCATTTTGGTCATCGTATTTTTTACGGCGCTTTTGACTATAAATCCCAGTAAAAAATTGAGCTTCAAAAATTATCGCTGGGTAGTCTATTCCTTTATAGCGTTTTTTTGTTTCGGGTCTCTTAGACTAGGCAACAAACTAGTTATATCTTTGGGCGTTCCTACCTTGACCCTTCTCTTTTGGGCAATGCTTTTTACGACGCTTATTTCCCTGATTGATCTTTTAATAAACAAAAAGTCGGTAAAAACAAAAATTGATCGCAAATCCCTGATCATTCTTTTTGGCATAGGATTGTCGGTATCGTCCTTTTATTACTTCGCCCAGGTGGCCGACGTCATCGCTCCGAATATCGGCTATTCGGGGGCAATAAACGCCGCTTCCAACGCTTTCTACACGCTTATAGTCGCCCTGATGTTCAAAGATCATCTGTCATGGAAGAAATTTTTGGCGATACTGGGAGTAACGGCCGGAATAATTTTCTTGGTACTATGATAAAAACGATTATTTTCGATCTGGGCAACGTAGTTTTGACAAATGAATGGCATTTTATATCAAAAGAAAGGGATAAGGCTTTTGAAAAATTCTTTCAAATGCCCTTTGAAAAACTTGAGCCAGCCTGGGATAAGGCTTGGCCCAAGATTGAGCGCGGGCAAATAACCGAAGAGGAATTCTGGGAGATGATAATTGAGTTCTCCAAGACAAAAAACACGGACGTATCAAAAATAAAAAGGCTCTGGAGAAAATATCAGTCCCCTATCCCGGGAATGTTCCGGCTGCTTTCAGAACTAAAAGGAAAATACAGGCTGGTCGTTTGTTCCAATAGCTCTCGCGAATGGGCCAGATTTAAAATAAAAAAATTCCGGCTCGACCGATACTTTAAAGATTACGTGATATCTGGCGAAGTCGGCGTGGCCAAACCTGACCCGAAAATATACGCTATGGCTTTAAAAAAATCTTTTTGCGAACCGGGCGAAGCGATATTTGTCGACGACACGGCAAAAATCGTCGACATGGCAGACAAGCTCGGGCTAAAAGGAATTTTATTTAAGAATTCAAGGCAACTTAAAGGCGAATTAAAAAAATATTTGAGTAAACCCGTTGAAAAATATGCCTCCGACAGGAGCAAGATGTTTTATTGGCAGACTGACAGGCCTTTTTCCGAAAAAGAAATAAAGGAAATTTTTCTTGACAGATTTAAAAATTTTGACGCCGGAGAAACAAAAAGAGCGGTTGAATATGGCATGGTTCAGGCAGGATTTAAACAAAACGACGTCAAAGTAATCAAAATCGAACCACCTGTAAAAGCCGGCAGCGTCAATAGCTCGTCGCATGCTTATCTTAATAATGGATTGCACGTGATAATCCGAGTACACCCTACGGGTGTCCTTAATTCATATTTTTACGTCGAAAAACTGGCGACCGAGGCGGCGGCAAAAGCAGGCATACCTACTTATAAAACTTTTTATGTCGACAATACCAAAAGCAAATTCCCGTTCGATTTCATGATAATGGAGTCCGCAAAGGGAAAAAACATGCATTTATCCGGTCCGTTTTCAAAAGCCGAAACTCTGAGACTTGAATTCGAAAGCGGAAGACTGGCGGCGAAAATAAATTCAATAAAAACCGAGGGGTTCGGCTTTTTTAATAATGAGGTTGCAAAAAATAAAAACAAGCTGGTCGGTTTTCACAAAAAATGGACAGATCATATATCTTCCGCTTTGGAAGAAAATTTAAAATACCTAAGGGACAGTAAAATGATTTCTGAGTCAGACTCGAAGAAAGTAGAGTCTATTTTTGAGCGCAACCAAGACAAGATAAAATTGGCAAAACCGAGTTTGATTCACAACGATCTGGCCCCATGGAACGAGCTTGTAGAAAATGGTCACGTCAGTGCGATATTGGATTGGGACGAATGTTTTTCCGGTGACCCGGTCTGCGAAATTTCGACCTATGCGCTTTTTTTTGAAGGCGAAAGATTAAATAAATTTATCGAAGGCTACAAAACAATTTTGGATCTACCAGTCGATTATGATTTTCGTTTCCATTATTATCGTCTCCGTTATACGATTTCCAAAATGACCCTTCGGACAAAAAGATACCTTTTCGACAAAAGTCCTTTTATCAAGGAAAAATTGGATTATGCAAAAAAAAGTTTGCGGGTGCTCCTAGACGGAATTGAACCATCATCTCACCCTTAGGACGGGTTTGCTCTATCCGTTGAGCTATAGGAGCTGAGTTATATTCTAACAGATTTGCCTTTTGACTTTTGCCTTTTGACTTTTTATACTTTATTAATGTTTATAGTCATTGAAGGCATCGACGGGGCTGGGTGCGAGACCCAGGGAAAAAATCTCCTGAAAATGCTCGCCGATAACGGCAAAAAAGCTTCCCTCATCAAATATCCCGATTATGAGCGAAACGTCGGAAAAATCATCCGGGAATTCCTTTACCAAAACAGGAGTTTGACGGCCGAACAGCAATTTCTACTATACACAATGCAGTTTGTCATGGACAAAAAAATGTTGGAAGAACGCCGAAGGAATGAAATAATAATATCCGACCGTTATTTTTCCACAACTTTGTGTTATCAAACTCTTGAAGGAGTTGACATGAAAATGGCTCTCGACTACGCGAAAAATTTTAAAATAGAGGTTCCCGACGCTATATTTTACCTCAATGTCGATCCCGACATCGCCATTCAAAGAAAAAGTGGAGAGGATAAGGAAAAAAACCGCCGGGAAAAAGATTTTGATTTTATCAGGAAAACTTACAAAAAATACGACGAGCTGGTAAAAAACCAGGTCTGGGCAAAATGGATAAACATCGATGGCAACAAATCAGTTGATGAAGTGACAAAAGACATTTATAATAAACTGTTAAACCTTAATTCTTAAACAGTTA
>JAJYIX010000063.1 GCA_021789865.1 bacterium | reverse complement strand
CCGATCTTAAATTACCATCGTTACATTGTGTCGTATATTTCGGACGGACTTAGAATCTACGCACTTTTAACGGTTCCGTATGGTTCAATTCCACGAAATTCTAACGGTCAAACTGGCTGGCCGGTGATTGTTTTTAATCACGGATATATCCCTCCCGAAACATATCGGACAACAGAAAGATATATCGCATACACCGACGCTTTTCCCCGTAACGGCTATATTGTCTTCAAACCCGACTACCGCGGTAACGGATTTTCCCAAGGTCAACCGGAAGGCGCATATTATTCACCGGCATACGCGATAGATGACTTAAACGCAATCTCATCCATAAAAAAATATCCTGCAGCTAACCCAAACAGAATTGGAGTTTGGGGACATTCTATGGGTGGTAACATCACCATGAGAGACCTCGTCGTCGATACAAAGGATATTAAGGTGGCGGTCATCTGGGGAGGAGTCGTCGGGAGCTACAGCGACTTGATGTTTGGGTGGCAACATCACGTTAGTTATCAACCCGGTCCAACCGAAATGGCTTTGAGAAATCGTTATCAAAGCTCCGGTCCAACTGGATGTCGGTGGGGCTGACGAAGAAGTCCCAATTAAATTTTCTCAAAGTTTTTATGACAAACTAAAAACGGCTGGAAAAACGGCCGAACTTTACATGTATCCCGGCTCCGACCACAATATTTCCCAAGGATTTGATTTAGCAATGGAGCGGTCGCTCAATTTTTTCAACAAATACTTGAAGGAGCAATGACTGCCTTTGTGGTAAAATATAAAAAGTTAAAAAAAATTATTTCTCTGATTTCCAGATTTTTTTATGAATGCAAAAAATATCATCATTGGCATCGTCGCTTTTATAATCATTCTCGGCGGTCTTTATTTTGTCTACCAAGCGGTTAACGGACCGTCTACGCCGCCTCAAAACATCGATTTCAACGTCGTCCGACCGAAGGATAATGTCAAATGGAATACCAAGAGCAAAAATATTCTTATCGAGTACAGTGACCTGCAATGTCCGGCCTGTCTCAATTTCTATGATTTTTTTAAGTCTTTTGAAAAGACGGCTACTCCCAACGCTACTTTTGTATATCGTTATTTTCCTTTATTTCAAATTCACCAAAATGCGTTTGCGGCCGCCTATGCGGCTGCGGCGGCCGCCGATCAAGGCAAGTTTTGGCCTATGGAAGAAGCTCTTTTCGATAAACAATCTGAGTGGGCCGATCTTCAGGACCCGACGTCATACTTCCTAAACGTTGCAAAAAAAATTGGACTTAATCTAGAGAAGTTCAAATCGGACATGGGCTCCCAAGCCGTTAAGGACCGTGTTCAAAGTGACTTGTCCGAAGGGGAAGCGATAGGCGTCAATGCGACTCCGACGTTTTTCTTGAACGGAAAACAACTGACGATCACCAATCTGGACGATTTCAAAAAATTGCTGTTTTCATTGTAATTTACGCTGTCATACCGGCCTAAAATACACCTCGTAGGTGGATTTCATGGCCTTGCAGCAATATAAATGGTAAACAAAAATATCGTCGTCGACAATATTCTTCTTAACTATTACTTTAGAAAGTCAAGGCAATCCAAAAAAACCGTCGTTTTCTTACACGGTTGGGGGGTCGACAGTCGTCTTTGGTTTAAACTTTTGCCGCTTCTTGGTGACAACTATGACCTATATTTTATTGATTTGCCAGGATTCGGAAAATCACAAACCCCAAAGGATGCCATCGATCTAGATAAATACAGCGATTTGGTTGTTGATTTTTCTAAGAAAATCGGTTTGAAAAAATTTTCTTTAGTCGGGCACTCATTCGGCGGCCGAATCGCAATCAAAATTGCTTCGAAAAATCCCGGTTTTTTAGACAAACTCGTTCTCGTCGACTCCGCCGGAATAAAAAACGTTTCTTTGTCCATCAAATCAAAACAACTGTTCGCAAAGATAATAAAGCCATTTTTTGTGCCTTCGTTTATGCAGGCAGCGAGGCAAAAAATATATCACTTTATCGGATCGGAATACCTGGATATTTCCGGCCTATCAAAGATTTTTTCGAAGGTCGTCAGCGAAAACCTTTTACCAGAACTTTCTAAAATTAAAAAAAGGACGCTTCTTGTCTGGGGAGAAAAAGATTCGACTACATCTTTAAAAGATGCTTTTATCATGAAAGATATGATAAGCGATTCCAAACTGGTCATCCTCGAAAAGTCCGGCCACTTTAGCTTTTTGGACGAGCCGGAAAAATTTGCAAAAGCTATAATAGATTTTGTATGAATATCTTAAAAAACATATACTTCCAAATTCTTATTCTGCAGCTTGAGGAATACGACTTGGTGAGATTTTTGGGCACGATAAAGAAAACCGGCGGTACCAGCAGTAAAAACGATTTCCGAAAGCCGCTCGTATTCACAGCGAAAATAAAAACAATAATGACCATATCGGTGTTGATATTTTTTTATTTTATTTATTTGTCGCTTGTAATTCCGCAAAACGTTCCTTTATCTCTTTTAGCTATTTTCATATTGACAGTCGCTTTTTGGCGTTTCAATTTTATATTTATTGCCTTGGCGCTCATAGTCATCTCTCCTTTCGATTATTTTGTTAAGGAAGTCTTCGTTGCCTTGGCAAAAAACAAAATCAAAAAACTGTCCAGATTAAAGATTGTCGCCATTGCCGGTAGTTACGGCAAGACCGGCATGAAAGAATTTGTATATGCGCTTCTTGCGCAAAAATACCGGGTCGTCAAAACCGATAAGAGTATCAATACTCCTTTGGCGATTGCTCAAACGGTCTTGAAAAAAATTGACGAAAATACCGACGTTTTCGTAGTCGAGATGGGGGAGTATTATCAAGGCGACATAAGAAAGCTTTGTGCAATTACGCCCCCTGACATTGCTTTTGTCACTGGAATAAACGAGGCGCACCTCGAAAGGTTGAAGTCTATTGATCGGACAGTCGATACGATATTCGAAGTCTCCAAATTCAGCAAACCGCAGGCAACCATCATCCTCAATGGTGAAGATGATCTGGTCGTCGGAAACTATAAAAAATTTATAGGGAACAAAGAAACTTATGTATATAATAATGGCATTAAGGCTGAATTCGACGAAGATATCCCCTCTTATATAGTCAACATTTCCTATGCCGATAAATCGGCTAAATTTTACCTACCTCTTTTGGGGGATTTCAATCTGGGAAGAATTGATGCGTGCCTTTTCCTTGCCAAAAAACTCGGCCTTTCCTTCAAGGAAGTAATTGCCGGACTAAAGTCGTTGCAGCCGGTACCGCATCGACTTCAACCTTTATCCAAGATGACGAACGATGTCCTGATAATCGACGATTCTTACAATGGCAATCCCGACGGGGTTGCGGCGGCAATAAAAGTACTTTCCCGTTTCAAAAAAAGACGTAAAATTTATCTGACACCTGGCTTGGTCGAGATGGGGGAGAGGGCAGAGTTGGTTCACCGGACCATAGGATATGATCTTGCCCCTGTCGCCGACCTTGTCGTCCTGATAAAAAATTCCGTTAGCGGTTTTATCGAGAAAGGATTGATTGGCAATAATTTTCCGAAAAGCAAAATCATTTTTTTTGACGATGCCGAAACAGCTTTTTCCGATTTAAAAAATATTACCCGCCGCGGAGACGTCGTCCTTATACAAAATGACTGGCCGGATAATTATACTTAAAGCTAAAAAGTTTGAAGGTTTAAAAGTTAAAAAGTATAATACTTTATGACAAGATGGAACTTTCAAACCTTATAACATTTGAACATTTATTATGACTAAATCCATTGGCGTTTTTTTCGGCTCAAGAAGTCCCGAACACGATGTTTCGATTGTCACCGC
>JAJYIX010000022.1 GCA_021789865.1 bacterium | reverse complement strand
TCCGATCTCTGGGCGTCGGGGGAATCCCCAAAGGTAGAATCATTGAAGTTTACGGACCGGAGGCATCGGGAAAAACAACGATTTGTCTTTCGATTATCGCCGAAACACAAAAAGCCGGCGGGGTTGCCGCTTTTATCGACGCCGAACATGCCCTGGATCCGACCTGGGCCAAGACTTTGGGAGTCAAGCTTGACGATCTTCTCATTTCCCAACCGGATACCGGAGAACAAGCTTTGGAAATTACCGAAACATTAATTAGATCTGGAGGAGTTGACCTGGTCGTCGTCGATTCGGTCGCCGCCCTCGTTCCCAAGACGGAGATCGAAGGTGAAATTGGCGAGGCTCAGATGGGCCTTCAGGCCCGACTGATGTCACAAGCCCTAAGAAAACTTACCGGGATCGTATCAAAATCAAAAACAACCGTCATTTTTACCAATCAGTTGAGACTGAAAATCGGCGTCTTTTTTGGTAACCCGGAGACGACACCCGGAGGACTGGCTTTGAAGTTTTACACCTCAATTCGGATGGACGTCAGGAAAATCGAAACGTTGAAAAAAAACAATCAAGTCTACGGATCACGAGTTCGGGTGAAAATAGTTAAAAACAAAGTCGCCGCTCCTTTCAAAGAAGCGGAATTTGTCATAACCGCGGCGGGAGTCGATCGTGAAGAAGGTTTAGTCGACGCGGCGATAAATGCCGGAATTATCACCAAATCAGGATCTTTTTTCAAACTCGGTGAAAAAATCCTTGGTCAAGGAAAAGAAGACACCAAGGAATCGATCGCTAAAAACGAAAAACTGAAAGAACAAATCACGAAACAAATCCAAAATCCAAAAGTCAAATGACAAATGAAATCCAAAATCAAAATAAAAAAAAATACGATTTAAAGGAAAGAACTTCTGAATTTGGAAAGGAAGTCATTTTGTTTGTCAAAGAGCTTAGTTTTAATCCGATCAATACTCCTATAATTTCTCAATTAGTCAGATCTGCGACAAGCATTGGCGCGAACTATATGGAAGCTGACGCTGCGGAGTCTAAAAAGGATTTTCAACACAAAATTGGAATAAGCAAAAAGGAGGCAAAAGAAACTCTTCATTGGCTGCAAATGATAACCATTGCTAATCCATCGACAAAACAAAAAGTAAAATCACTATACCAAGAAAGTCATGAATTAGTTTTAATATTTTCAGCTATTTTACGAAAATAATTATCCTTATTTTGGACTTTGACATTTGGATTTGATTTGAAATTTGGATTTTGAACTTTGAATTTATGTTAAACGAAGATCTCATTCCATTGTTGAATAGGGTTTATTTCTTCCTGAAGTTTCGTCCCCGGTCCGAGAAGGAAGTCCGAGATTATCTTTATAAAAAAATCGCCAAGACGCATTGGAGCCGTGATGATGCCGATAAAATCATCGAAAAACTCCGTGAAGAATCCTTGATTGATGATCCCAAATTCGTCGACTGGTTCGTCCGGATGAGGACGAGTCTCAAGCCGAAAGGGGAACGGATGCTCGTCCGGGAACTAAAACTAAAAGGAATAAAAGACGAGTTGATAGAAGGGTATTTTTCCGCAAACAAAATCGACGAGGAAAAATTGGCCGCCGAACTTTTGGGAAAACGCTGGCCCCGCTTCAAAAGCCTAGACTCAAAAAAACGCTTCGAAAAAGCGGCAAGATATCTTTTGAGTCGGGGATTCGGTTATGAAATGACTAAAAAAATTATCAACAAGTTGGAGATACAGTTAACTAGTTAACTGTATCCCTTTATATTTTACTTATCAAAGAGCGCTCGAACGATATCTTCAAGTTCGGGTTCGTTGATGTTGATATCATCAACGTCCAAATTCTTCAGGACGAAGAATGTTGTTTCGGCGACTTTTTCCGGACTTACCTTAAAGACCATTTCCGGATACTCGTATTTGATTATGTGTCCGAATTTTGAAAGAATATTTTTCGGGACTTCTTTGTTTAGGGTCAAGTAGACCATTTTATAGTTGGCAAACCGCTTGGAAAGCGATTTTAAAGCGTCATCAAAGATTATTGACCCTTGATTTATGACAATTACCCTTTCGGCGATCTCTTTGACATCATCCATGTAATGGGAAGTCAAAATAATCGTTGTCTTCATTTCCCGATTGACAATCTTAAGAAACTGCCTAATCTTCTTTTGAATGATTATATCTAGCCCTATTGTCGGCTCATCTAGAAAAAGTATCTCCGGATGATGGAGAAGCGACGCGACTAGTTCACATTTCATTCTTTGTCCGAGGCTTAATTGTCGAACTTGTTGATCTAAAATATCTCCTATCTCGAAAATCCTTATCAACTCTTTTAAATTTTTATCAAATTCGTCATCATTTATTTCATATATTTCCTTGTTCAAATGGAAAGTATCTATCGGCGGCAAATCCCATATCAACTGATTCTTCTGACCCATGACAAGACTAATTTTTTTCAGAAAGCCGGATTTTCTATCGCTTGGGTTGAACCCGAGTACTTTTACTTTTCCTGACGTAGGGAATAAAATCCCACTCAGCATTTTTAAGACGGTTGTTTTCCCTGCTCCATTTGGACCGATAAAGCCGATCATTTCTCCAGGGTCAATCGTAAAGGATATGTTTTTTACTGCTTCTTTTTCATTAAATTTATTTTTTAATAATGCTTTAATGCTGCCGACTATTCCTTGCTCTTTTTTTCTAATGAGATATGTTTTCGATAGGTCAATCGCCTCAATGACATGATTGTTTTCCATAAATTTAAATCAGCTGCTCGCTGAAGAATAATTTTTAATAGCTTTTTGCCAAAGCCATTTGGTGAAAATAAGCGATATTAGAGTCAATAGGACTGCAAGGCATAGATATTTCCAGTCAATTCCTGTTATCAGCGCTTTTGCCGAAAAGCTGGATACATAGACTACCGGAAGCAAGAAGAAAAACAAAACTTTTAAAAACCCGCCAAACATGTCGTCAGGTCTGCTTGTAAAACTGAAGGCTATCCTTTCACCAATCTTCGGTAAAGTCTGAGTATCCTGGAAGAAAAAAGTTAACAGGGAAAAATCTAAAACCATATTCACAATCAATATGAAACCCAATATAAAAAACAGCATGGATCCGGCAAGTCCAATCACTGTCAATCGCACACCGAGTTTAACAAGCCCGTACCAGATTAGAAAAAATCCTGGCAAAGCGCTTATAAAAGATGGAAAATATGGTCGGCCAAAGGTAAGAATAAAAATGGGATTTACCGGTGTCAAAAGATTTCTATCCAACTCGCCACTCCAAATTTTGTTTGGCAACTCGCGAGTATTGTTTACAAGGATCATTCCGACTAGAAGCTCGGATGTAAAAGTATCTATGCCCAAAAGGACAATTATTTCGAAAGGTCCCCAGCCGGCGATGCTTTTTGTTTGGAAAAAAATTACGGCGAAAAACGCTAAAAACGCAACTTGATAAAATATTTCCACCAAAAGACCGATAGACAGATTTTGCCAGTAAGTCAGGTCGGCGGCGGCGGCATATTTGACTAGTAAAAAATACATCTTAAAATATTTTTTTATGGTTTTCATAAGTTCAATTACCAAAAGCCCCGTATTTCCTAATTCCTTGGTCATACAATATTTTTGAAACCGCTATAAAAAACATTAACCATAACAATAATAAAGACATGTCACCGACAAAGTTTCTTACGGTGTGTTTACCGAGCATATATTCTGCCGGAATGAAATATATGAATTGAAACGGTAAAAATTTGTTTATGTTTTGGATGATGACCGGAAAAAACGCTAAAGGCGCTCTTTTGCCTCCCAAAAGGTCGGTGACAACCTCCTTGAAATGTTTAATTGACCAGACTTCATCCATCCAAAATGCCAATATTGATAGGGTATATTCAAAAAGACAATTTAATAAAAACCCTACAATCATAAAAAAACCTCCTAAAACGATCCCAAGAATACTTATGTTCGTTTTTATCCTTAAAAAATAAACCGTTAAAAATACGATGATATATATAGGAACGAGGATCAAGAGTTTATACAGCTGCTCGCCGAGAGATCGGGCTAGCTCAGTAAGAAGGATGCTGGTTGGCCGAAGAAGCCATTGTGACAATGTCCCCATCTTGATATTCTGAGAAATATAATCGGCTGTATTCGTATAGGTCGCAAAAGTTATCAAAAGAATGACGACGTAGTATAGAATTGTATCCGTAAGAGTGAAGCCTCCAAAAGACAATCTTGGGCTATATACTGTCTGCCATATCAAAACTACGGCCCAGATTTGAATAATATTTATTAAAATATTTCCGAAGATGTCGGCTTGTTTTATGATTGCCGAAGAAAAGAAGTTTTTGACTAGAGCCAAGTACTTACCCATTAACAAAGATTATAGCTTAGGAGCCTTGGAACTTAAAGAACATCTCTTGTAGTTTCCTTTGAAATGGGGTAAAATATAAGTCATTAGAAATTGCTTGAAGAAATTATTAGAGTTAATAATTTAAAAAATGTTGTTAACAAATTTGTCAAAATCGGATTGCCCTCGCTCGACTGAGACGGTAGTGGGTTGACGACAACATTTCCCCTTCAAGCTTCGTAAATTTATCATATGCTTCAGAAATTTTTCAAAAAATTTACTTCCATATCGAAAGACAGGGAAGAATTGTTAAAACAAGCCCGTCAGGAAGCGGAGAATATCACTTTGAAGGCACGCCAAGAGGCCTATCAGATCAAGGAGAAGGCCGAAACGGATGCCCGAAAAGTCGCTTCCGACGCTTTGGAGGTCGAAAAAAGACTTGCCAAAAAGGAAGAAGTCATCGAAGACCGAGAAAATCAAGTAAACAAAGAAAGACAGTCTTTAAACGACACCAGAAACTATATCGAGAAACTAAAAAAAGACATCGAGATTAAAAAGGATCAAACATTGGCGAGACTGGAAAAAATCTCCGGCCTGACTCAAGATGCGGCCAAAAATCTCCTTTTGTCTGGCTGGGAAGAAAAACTTAAAGGTGAGATTGCCAAAAAAATCAAGGCCGCCGAAGAAGAGACAAAAAAAGAAGCCGATGAAAAAGCCAAAAATATTTTGGTCGATGCGATGAGATACGGAGCCACCGACTATGTATCGGAATACACGTTGTCAGTCATAAATCTTCCTTCTGAGGATTTTAAAGGCAGGATCATCGGTAAAGACGGTCGCAACATAAGGGCGTTTGAACTCGCAACCGGTGTCGACGTCGACCTCGAAGAAGAAGGGGTCATCAGATTGTCTTCCTTTGACGCCATAAAAAGGGAGGTCGCCCGACAATCACTGGAAACCTTGATTAAAGACGGCCGTATCCAACCGGCTCGCATCGAAGAAATCGTCAAAAAGACGGGGTCTGATGTCGACAAGACGATTTTCAAAGCCGGTGAGGAACTCTGTCACCGGGTTGGTGTCTTCAATTTGCCCGCGGAAGTTACTCAAGCTTTGGGAAGATTTAAATATCGTTTTTCCTACGGTCAGAATATGATCGCTCACACTCTTGAGGAAACAAGAATCGGAATCGCTTTGGCACACGAGCTTGGAGCCGATGTAAATGTCGTGAAACTGGGTTGTCTTCTTCACGACATCGGTAAGGTTATTACCGATAAGGAAGGTAGTCACGTCGAGCTTGGCGTTGAATTATTGAAAAAAAATCGTTTCCCGGAAAAAGTGATCGGATGTGTCGCCGCTCATCATGAAGATATTCCTTTCCCGTCGGTCGAAGCAATCATCGTTTATATCTCCGATGCCGTCTCCGGAGGAAGGCCGGGTGCCCGTCACGAAGATTTCCAGGAATACCTAAAAAGAATCAAGACGATAGAAGATGCCGCCAAAACGAAAAAGGGCGTCAAGGAGGTGTATGCCCTCCAAGCCGGTCGCGAGCTTCGGGTCATCGTCAAACCAGAGGAGGTCACCGATGATGAAGCGATTATCATGTCTCAAAAGATTAAAGAGGAACTTGAGCAAAAATTCGACGTCTTTCCCGGACAAATTAAAGTAACGGTTATTAGAGAATCACGTGCTGAAGCGACGACGAAAATATAATTGCAAAGGCCGTTTCTCAGTTGGCGAGTTAGCGGGTTAACGAGTTCTTCTAACTCGAAACTCGTTGATATGCAAAATTTACTTACGCGATAACTTCTTATTATTCTATAGCCCCGATTTTGATATAGATTGTTACAAAAAGATATTTTTAATATAGATTGACAGAAGGCTTAAAAAGTAATATTCTGTTAGCGATTGATTGATATGAAGGTCCGAAAGGAGGTGAAAACACACATGACAAAAGCAGATTTAGTCGCCCAGGTTGCTAAAAAAGCCAATCTTACCGCCAAAGCCGCCAAGGACGCTGTTTCAACAGTTTTCTCGACAATGGCTGACGCGATGAAACGAGGAGAGAAGGTTGTCGTCACCGGTTTCGGAACCTTTATGGTTCGAAAAAGAGCCGCCAGAAAAGGACGCAATCCTCAAACTGGAGCCGTTATTCAAATCCCGGCTACCAAAACTCCAGGTTTTACCGCTGGTAAAAGCTTGAAGAGATTGGTCAAGTAATATTGATTTTTTCATTTGAACAATCCCGCCCTAGGCGGGATTGTTTTTTGGCCTTAAATTTTATATACTGTGACTAACTCATGAAAAATTTCACCAGAATTTTGGTAGTCATTTTCGCCTTAATTGTCTTGCCCGTAGCGTCTTATTTTGCTTTCGCCGTTCAGTCGTCCGGCGAGACGTTTGCTCCCACCCAAAACAAAGTCGTTTACAACCTTCCTTATCCAGGTATTTTAAGCGATAATCCTCTTTACATATTCAAGGCAATAAGAGATTACATCGTCGATTTTCTGACGCGCGACGGTCTAAAAAAAGCCCAGCTCTATCTTTTGTATTCCGACAAACGGGTCGCGATGGCTGAAGCTTTGGCCCGTGAAGGAAAAAATATGCAGGCAATCACGGCTCTTTCAAAAGGAGAAAAATATTTTTTGAAAATTCCTGACGTTCTAAAAAATGCCAAATCCCAGGGAGAAGCCGCGCCCTCGACATTTATCGAAACATTAAAACTCGCCAATGCCAAGCACGCTGAAGTCATCACCGAATTGATGAAGACTTTACCGATCGGTCTCAACGACCAGCTTTCGCTGATTTCCAACATCAATCTCTCGATAAAAAAATCTCTCCAAAGCTTATAGAAAAGACCGTCCCCATCAAAAGGTAGTTCTGGATAAGAGTCAACCAATAATGGTCAAAAAGGCCCGTCATAAACACGACCAAACCGACAAGAATCATGCCGATGTCTATCTTCGTCCTGTTATCCCATAATTTTTTTCCAATAGACCAAAAAACGTAAACAAAAATAAATGTTCCGACTTCGGCTATGAGCAATAAAAAAATATTGTGGACTGGCTGATTAAAAAAAAGCGGGAAATGGGAAGGGTAATGTGACTGGGCGATTAAATAATTTCCGATCCCGACACCAAATAAAGGGTGTTTGGTAATAATCATCAACGAGTCGTAGGCCAGCTCTATTCTTTTGTCCAATGTGAGAGGATCGCCACGGCCGATCAGAAAAAAAATACTCCCTATGACCAAAGGAGTAACGATCCGGGAGAACCTACAAAGGCCGCAACTTACTCTCGAATCGGTCGCCCAGTAAAAAGTATTTAGTGAGATATAGACAAAGATTGCCCCTTTGGAAAATGACAAGAAAACAAGAATAGTCGAAGCAAAAAGGAATAAATATTTCAGAAAGTGATGCTTGTCAAATTCTTTTCTCGTCAAGACAAAAAAATAACTCAGTAAATAAAATCCGGCCAGTGAATTCGGATGGGAAAATGTTCCGTAAGGCCTCATAAACTGGACTTGGTTAAAGTCGATTTTGGCAATTCCCGGCGTATCGAGACTTATAAGTCTTTCACCCAAAAAATAAAATATCTGTTGAAACGATTGCTTATAGACAATCTGATATACCGACAAAAAAATCTCTACGGCCGACGACATTATCAGCGCCACAAGAAACGATTTTTCTTTGAGGACTTTGACAATCGTTGGGCCGAGAGAAAAGACGATGAGAAACTCCAGGATTCGCAGCGATCCGTATACAGCCAACTGTTTGGAAAAAGAAAAACTGATATTAAAACAGATTAGTACCAAAAAAATCAAAAGCGACTTTCTTTTAAAAAAGTTTAATACCGTTTTTATATTGGCGATGGCGGTCGCCAGGACAACAAGGTCTATCATGTACAAGGTCGGCGCAAGAAAATCCACACGAACGCCGTAAAGATAGGAAAACGGGAAAAAGAAATGCTTGCCCAGCTGGGTCGGGAGAAGAAAGATAAAAAGAAAAAACAGAATTTTATTTATATATGGATTTTTTCCGGTATCCCTCCGGTCTCTTGACAAAGGCGAGACTGAATTTTCGATAGGCTTCCGTGTATTTTGAAAATAGTCTTTCCTGATTTTTTTCATTTTTGCCATTTTTATTTTTCCCCGATTTCAAAACAATGTAATTATAATTCTATTACCCAATAATGTTCTATAATATCCCTATGAAAGGTTTTATCGAATTTATCAGGGAACGGGGTGTCGTCGGGTTCGCCGTCGCCTTTATCATCGGAGGCGCCATAACCCAAGTCGTTTCTTCGCTGGTCTCCGATATCATCAATCCCATTGTCGGGCTGCTTCTGTCACGGACAAAGAGTCTGGAATCTATGTCTCTCCAAATCGCCGGCGCAAAAATCATGTGGGGACACTTCTTGGGCGTTACTTTGAATTTTCTGATTATCTCGTTTGTCGTCTATGCCATAGTCAGGGGATTCAGAATCGAAAAGATAGATAAGAAAAAAGAGGCTCCCAAAAATAATTGAAGACCAATGATAAAATCCTTTAAATAAATGAAATTAACCCATAGAGTCGTCCTTGTCGATGTCATCGATCCGCACCGACATCGCGATGAAGCCGTAGAAAATTTGGAAGAGTTGAAATCACTGGTTGCCACTTACCGTGGAGTCGATATCGTCGATATCATCCAGCACCGGACACGCCCCGACAAAGCAACCTTCATCGGATCGGGAAAAGTTGAAGAGCTGGTAAATATCGTCGACAAAAAAAAGATCGATATCGTCATCATCAATGCCATCGTCAACCCAAGCGTCTTATATAATCTCCTGGCAAAACTATGGACCGTCAATCCAAAAATCCAGGTATGGGACAGGGTCGATCTGATATTGAATATTTTCGACCTGCACGCCCACACGACCGAGGCGAAACTTCAGATAGAGATTGCACGGATGCGCCACATGGGGCCAAGGATCTATGGTCTTGGAGGGACATATTTTTCCCGTCAGGCCGGCGGCATCGGCGGACGAGGGATAGGTGAAACCAATATCGAGCTTATGAAGCGTCATTGGCGAAACGAAATAAAAAGAAAAAAAGACGAACTGGAAAAAATCTCTCTTCAGCATAAAAGACAAATCGAAAACAGGAAAGAAAGAAATCTCAAGTCGATATCTATAGTCGGATATACTAATGCCGGCAAGACATCGCTTTTTAATTTGCTAACCAATAAAGACAAAATCGTCGAGAACGCATTGTTTGTCACTTTGGACTCGGTGTCGGGGAAACTATGGTTGCCGAACATAAAAAAAGAAGTCACCATATCGGACACAATAGGATTTATTAAAAATCTTCCTGCATCACTTATCGACTCTTTCAAGTCGACTCTTATGGACTCGGTCTATGCCGATGTCATCCTCCACGTCATCGATGTCGCCGATCCCAAGATGCATGAAAAAATCGATATCGTCGAGCAGATCCTATACGATATCGGAATCCAAAGTAAAAAAATAATCTTCGTCTTTAATAAAGTCGACGCCCATGATGGAGATGGAGAAAAAATCCTAAAAGAAATCTCAAACAAATACTCTCACTTCTCCCCAGTATTCATATCCGTCAAACAAAATTTCGGGATAGAAAAACTTCTTCAAGAAATCGAAAGCTGCTTGCGATAACTGCCGTATTTTGAGGTCAAGATCCAAAATAATTCAAACCAAGTGTCAAAACATATTTGGCGCTGGTACAACATTGTAATTTATCACGTGGAAGAAATTAGATCGCAAGTAGGATAGAATAATAGACATGATTGGAGAAGGAGGAGAAAATGCCAATATCGGACCGAAGCAATTTATAAAAAAAGCTTTTTATTTTGTAGAAACCCCTATAAGAAATAGACGATTTGAGAAATTGAGAGCAGAAGTGAATAGAGAAGTTGATAAAAATGTATTGCTGAGAATTAGAACTAATCCCCACCCAACGGAAGAAGAATATAGGCTGGGTTCATTTTTTGAAGGATTGGAACCTCAAGTGGCGCATGCTGTACGGGAATTTAATAGAAAAGGCTACCAGACTTCATCCTCAGGCTTTTATGGAAATTATGGAGAAATCCAAGTGATTGACGGTCACTTTGAATTAGGGGAACCGATAATAAAACAGCTTAATGAAATTGGAGTTAAATATGTAAAAAAAGGTCTTACTTGGGTATGGATCCAATTCGACACGAATAAGGATATGAAATTAATGAAAGAAAAATGGGACCAAATTGCCTCTTTACTTCCAGATAAAGGAAAGCCCGCTGATCCGTCTTTAAATGATGGATCTGAAAGTTTCAGAAAAAAATACAAGTAATAAATTTTATAACCTTCCAGATTGTGGACACAATATCTAAAAATTGGGACCAAATGGAAACGTACATCTTCCAGTGGTTTAATCGATTGCAACAGAGCAATCTGTCTCCAGTAAAATGACTTATTTAGTATCACATGAGGGTATTTAAACAAAACCTACTTTCCTTCAAGTAGTGGAGGAGTTTGTTTTTCCTTTGTTTGAAATGATCTTTTTTTTATTTCATTAGCCATTTCTCTTGAAGCTTCCTCTATTTCGGTCAGAAAATAATTATCACTCATTTGTTCCAGATGTGCTGCAACAAGAGCCGTTTCCATTCCTTTATCCAATATTGTTTCAGCTACATCTTTCATTATCCCATATTGGCCTATCAAAAACTCTTGATCATCTGGAGTCAAATGATCTATTTCTACCGCCATATCTTGAAGGACCAACATTTGTAATGTAAGCAGATCATTTTTTAGATATGCGTCTGTAGCCTCTCGAAACATGGGAATTTTTGAATCATTTCCAATAATATCACTATGAAATCGTTTCGCCGCTCTTCTAAAATATGTTTTTACATTGGGATTTTCTTTTTTATCTTGTTCCGCTCCTCTGAAATATTCTTCTCTTAAGATTATAAAGTCACTTTGCAGTTGTGGAGAAAGGGTTTGAAAATGTTGATTAAATGCCTTGTCTTTTAATCTTATGGCTTCTTTATACATAACACCTCGTCTAATGAGACTTGCTGCTGTTTGATGAATGTCGTTGATAGTCGGATTTCGCATGCAGATATTATAGCATTTTTCACAAATCTATAATATAGACTACTACAACAATCTAAATTGTGGACACAATCCTCCAGGAATGGAATCAGATTCAAGTTTTTCCACCTCTGAGGTGTAAAGCGCATGTTATCTTTATAAAGATAAGATAATTATTTTTTCATTTGAAAGCAAAAAAACTTTCAGGAGAGTTTTTTGGCGATGACCATGTGGCCGAACATATCGCCTCTGCCGTACCTTTGGACAAAATCATTTTTGCTTATGAATCTGAAGGCACTCCCGTTGACATTGGAAGGATCGTGCATGACGACATTATCTCGGTCGGCGGACAAAAGAGCTACACGGTGGACATCGTTTTTTAATTGTTCCGAACCTAAAGACAAAGCCAAAAGAAGTTGAGTGCTTTCACCGAATCTTTTTCTGTAGTCGGCGGCAAATTCTTTCATATCGTCGAAGTCTGCTCCTATTATGGGGGCGTAAGTCGCGATTATATTGGGGTAGCGTTCCATAAAGAGGGGTGTTTTGAATACTTTGAGAAGGTCTTCAAAATGCGGCGGGTCTACTTTCACCACCTTTATCAATCCGCCACCGCTCACTTTTTCTTTCAATAATCCCGTTTCCTTTGCCGCTTCAAATATGTCTTTCTCGCTGACGGTTGCCCCCGTCAGCCCTTCCATAAACATCCTGAAAACGGCCAAGTTACAAGTATTTGCACCTTCCTGTCTATGGTAGGGTGGGGCCAGGAATGTCCCTGTCTCCAAGGTTTGGGCGGCCATGGTTGGCGCTACCTGTTCAGTGACAAATCGGCTGACGGCTTCGGGTTCCTTATAAAGACTATTAACGGAATTGAAATGTTTGCCCGTAAGCCCTTTCGTTTGGATGGGAATTTCCCGGCTTTGCCGAAATAACTGGGTAAGCAGATTACGGTCGATAGGGGCCGGTTCCGGCGGATGATCGGTCATTATCATGTGTTAATGATACTAGATGCTACGTTTTTTACATCTGTCATAAAAGTCGCTTATTCCTAAACGAAAAGCCGAAGGAGGCTTAAGGATTCTTACTTATCATCGAAATTATTTAATGTTCTTTTCAGTTGTTCTTTTAACTGTTTTCTACCATAGCCGCTTTTAAGAAATCTTTCACGTGCTTTTGCGTCGGTTATATTTATGAAGTATTCGTAATGGATAAGCAAAAATGGGGCCCTAAATTTAGTGGCCGTCACTTGCGATTTTGCATGTTGAATTAATCGCTTTTTTAAATCACTTGTAAAACCAATATAAAAACCCTTATCTTTAAGACTTCGAAGAATATAAACGTAGTATCTGGAAACTTTTTTAGTTTCCATTTTTAAATATATATTAACGGTCGCGTCAGACGCGACTCGCTTAAGCCACGTTTGACGTGGCTTACAAACGCGTCCTCGCAATTTGGCGAAGCCGCGTTTGACGCGGTGGAGATGTCCGGAATTGAACCGGAGTCCGAGAAAACACCTATATAAATTTTTAGTTGGGGTTAGATTGTTTTTACTCTTGCTTGTCCGCCTAAACAATCAAATCGTGGCAAACAGCCGGTTAAGGTTTGTCGATCCCAAATACAACCAGTTACTTTCCGGGACCTTATTCCGATTGGTTTATCTCTGATTTAAGTTGAATCGGACAAAACCTAAAAAAGAGATCCGCTTAGTTAACGAATGCATAGTTCAGGTTTGCACCTGAAGCATATGCAAGCGCGTTGTTGCGAATAAATGCTTCATCTGATTGATTAGCAAGTATGTTTTCCATTTGACGCAATAGGTGCGCCCCAACGATTTATAAAAGTGCAAATTTCCCGTCGATGCCTTGCATCCCCATTAGAATCAGTTAACATGTTAACGAGTTCACGAGTTAACGGGTTTACTGATTCTTATGTCCTCCTAAGTTCGCTCTTCAAGCCGTGTACGAATGGTACTGAAAAGGCTTGAAGCAAGAACAGGAGGGCTAGATCCTGAAATAAATTCAGGATGACAAAAAAATTACATTTTAATGTACTCTTTTTACAAGTCAAACTTGCCTGCAAGAATTTCTTTTATACTTTTAGAAATTCTTTTACTTCTCTTTTCTCTTCTCTTTTTATATCTCTGGCTTTTTCCAATTTTCTCTTTTCAAGCTCTTTTCTTCCTCTGGCCAAAGCGATCTCCAGCTTGATAAGAGGCCCTTTATTATAGCAGGCGACTGGGGCCAGGGTCAAGCTGCCGCCCCCGCGGATCTTCGTCAAAATCCGGATAAGCTCCTTTTTATGAAGAAGGAGCTTCCGGCTCCTTTTCGCATCGTATCCGTCCTGCCTGGCATATTCGTAGGCCGGTATCTGGGCATTAATCAGGTATGGTTCATCACTCAATATCCTCACAAAAGAATCGTCAAGATTCAGCCTACCGGCCCTGATAGATTTTACCTCGGCACCGGTCAGGACGATCCCTGCCTCATACCTTTCGATTTCGTGGTAATCACGATGGAATTTACGATTGACAATTTTCATGACTTAATTATATATCAGCGAGCGAAGTTTATGCGTTTTACACCCACAAGTTTGCCCTTCCTGTTGTCATAAAAAGATTATGCAGGGTGTTTGAATCAGTCGACGAATTTATTTTCCTGGAGATGTTCAGATATGAGGCAAACAGCCGGAGCAGTCTCTGATTCTTTTAAATAATCTTTGTAACTGAAAAATTCCAATTTACCCTTTAACTAACGCTTATAGCATCACAGTTAGTTGTTAAAGGCGAGACTTTTGTGGACACGGCGTTTTTTGGTTCGGCGAGTAAAGTTTCCGGACAGGACGCTTATGTTGCCATCGACTTCGAGGATGGCCAGGTCGACGAAAGATACGTCTTTGACTCCGTGTTCCCGGATTGCCGCTTCAAGTTCGTCAATGGAAATTTGAGTTTTTTCGAGATTTTTTGCTATGATTTTCCCTTCATAAACCAGGATCACCGGAGTCCCCTGGATTGTCCGACTGATTCCCTTTGATTTATAGATAAGATTTTTCAAGAGCCAGTTAGTGACAAAAAGAGCCGTCGCTGCGGTGAGACCACCCAAGAGAGTGGTGTTATTTCCGACCATGGCATTTTGAACGGAGTTGCTTATCAGAAGAATGAAAACCAAGTCAACCAATGAAAGCTGGGACAATTCTTTTTTTCCGAAAAGTCTTATCGCCAAAATAATAAAAAGATAGACGGCAACTGAGCTTGCCGCAATCCTCACGATTCCTATCATAGTTATGATTATAACATCTGCAAAATCAGAAGGATTTCCTGAGCCCGATGAAGTTGTGGACGAAGGAGGACAAACTTGATAAACTATGGGTAAAGGAGAGGAGGTGCAATATGAAAACAAACGGCAAGTCACATAAAATATTTTGGTTAGTATTCTTGACTTTTTTGATCCTCTTGGCCGGTGAGTACGTCATCTACCGTAAAGTAATGGAGATAAATCAAGTCGTATCAGAACAGTTCATGCAAGTAAAAGAGTCGGAAAAATCGATTTTGACTCCCAAGGCTACCACTCCGACGCCAAGAATTATATTAAAAAAATGAGATCGGAAAAGCTATTTTTCAAAAATTCGAGAGGCAACAAGCTTTGCGGGTTGTTGACGAATCCTTCAGGCGACAACAGTCGCCCAGTTGTTGTTATGTGCCATGGGTTCAACTCGGGAAAAGACAGCTCGACAAATGTCGGCTTAACCGAATATCTTGAACGATTAGACATCTCCTCATTTCGCATCGACTTTTTTGCCCACGGCGAATCGGAAGGCAAATTCGAAGATCTGACCCAGACCGAAGCGGTCGATGATATATTACGAGCGATAGATTTTTTAAAAAGTTTGGGTTATCGGAAAATCGGGCTTTTCGGATCCAGCTTTGGTGGACTGGCCGCCCTAATGGCCGCTTCCAAAATAGGCAAAGAAATATTCGTTCTCACCCTAAAAGCCCCCGTCTCCAGCTATTATGATTTTCCCGAATATACCGACCAATCCTTTATTGACGAATGGAGGGAAAAAGGATATTCTTTTCGAGAAGGAAAAAAACTTAATTATAGTTTTTACGAAGACATCAAGAATAACGTCGCCTACGAAGTCGCCGGAAAAATAGCGGTACCGACTTTGATCGTCCATGGCGCGGCCGATACGGAAGTACCCATTACCCAAAGCTACAAAACCGTAAAACTCATCAGGAACTGCCGTTTGGTCGATATCCCGGGAGCCGGTCATTCATTCAAAGAAGGCGATTCAAAAAAAATTCTTTTGAAGGCTGTGACCGACTTTATCGTTGAACACTCCAAGTAGCAAAAAACTTTTTTATTTCTTTTATCAGAGCTTCTCTTTCCTCCGGTTTTTTGAAGCTGTGATCCCCGTCGATCCAAATTACTTTGACGTTTTCTATGGTTGAATATTCTTCCAGATATTTGTCGCCGACGACTTCGTCCTGTTTCGGATGAACGATCAGAAGGTTGGTCTTGGCGGAAAAATCCTTGACTGCTTCGGCCGGTTTAAAACCCTTTAGCACTTTCCAAAAACTGGGGCCGATTTTCTGGATGGCGCCCGACGATCGAGGAAAAATGCTGATTCCTCCAAGGTCCAGCTTTCCACCCGGTCGACTGGCAAACCTTTTGAACAAGCTCTCGATTATGTATTCGGGATTGCTGTTGGGAATGCCGGTAAAAGCCGTCTTTTCTATCCCTTTGGGCGCCAAAAGGGAAGTGACGAAGCATCCCATCGACTGGGCCAGGATATAGGTATTTTCTTTATATATTCTATTGACGTAATCGATTACTGCCTGCAAATCTTCGCCCCATTTCTGGTAGTCCTTTTTCTCGAGTTTTCCCTCGCTTTTGCCGCAACCGGAAAAATCAAATCTGACTATTCGAAACTCGCCGGAAAAAGCGGCGGATAAATCGTCAAAATAGGAAGCGGTCTCATGTTTGTCCGTGGCAAAACCATGGACAAAGATTATCGTCGCTCTCGGATTGTCCGGTCCCTCGACCAAGACGTCAAGAAGTTCCTTTTCTTTATTTTTTATTTTTTCGCTTTTAATCATATTATTGCGATTTTTTAAGCTCGATGCTGACAACTTGGTTTGGAGTCATGATCACCGACTTTTGTCCAATCATGTCGATTTCCCCTGTCGGAGCCGCAACGTTAAGAGTGGTTTCGCTTTGACCGCTAAGATAAGTCTTGGTGATATCATAGTTTCCGGGAGAAAGATTTTTGAATGTCACCGGCACCGCTTCGGTATTCTGTCCATTAATGTCATAGTTGACCAAAACGAGAGTGACCGCCTGATTATTATTTATACTTGCCAAAGCGCTGACGTAAGTACCTTCACCGCTGACAAATATCTCTTTGCCGTCCAGGTCGTTGAGCATTTCTAAAGCATGATAGCGAGGTTTTTCCTGTCCGTCGTTGGTCAATATTCCCCACGAAGGATTCTTGCCGTCTTTTATTTCAAATAAAAATGCCGCATCGATATTGGTCATAAGAAAATTCCGGATGGCGGCAACTGTTTGGGCGGCACCGACATTGGTATCGGCGATTGAGTTGACGTTGGAGTCGAAACCCCACTCGGAAATGATTTTTGGGAGGTTTTGATATTTCTGAAATTGTGGCGGACTCAGCCATTCATTTAAATTGATGACGTCCTGCTCAAAATCATCTATCCTCTTCGAGTAATGATGCCAACTGATAAAGTCTATTCGTAAATTGTTTTTCGATACAAAATCTAAAAACTGTTGGATCCAATTCTTGTAAAGAGCGGTCGTCACCGGCCCTCCGATTTTAAAAGGATATACGTTTGTGGCGGCGGTCGCTCCTTTAGCCGAATAATAATAAAGGTCTTCGTAATTTTTGTTGCCGGAATAATACCATTTTCCAAAAGTTTCCAAATCGGGCTCGTTCCAAACTTCATAGTAAATACCTGTTTTCCAATAATCGCCCAAGGCACCACAAGGGAGAACGGTATTTTTACCGCTATAGCGTTCTATGGTCTTTTGAACCAAGAGGCTCCATTCGTCCCAATTTGTCGGCTTACCGACTAAGGTTCCGTCTGACGACATCGCCGGAGGCATATATCCCAAAGAAAAAAACGGCATGGCACCGGCATGATAAATATCGCAGACGGTCTGGTCAAGTCGATCGAAATTAAAAGCAAGCTTACCGGAAGATTCCCGGGAAACGACGTTATAAAAATCATATATGTGATCGATCCTTATATATTTGGGATATAGAGCCGCCACCTGGGGGACAACATTGTGGAGCATAGCGACTCCGGCCTCTTCACCTCCCTGAGCCAGGGCTTTCCAACGATCAGGAAAAGCACCGCCCGTATTTGTCACGTCGACGACGATATTTGCTTTGACGGCGGCCGCCCGGGAGAAGTACTGGAACGAGTATAAAATCGCCGGAATCGCCAGGACAAAAATCGCCAGAAAGATTAAGAGTTTTTTTAACATTGGGAATTAACAAATTATACTAATTTTTCAAAAACTGAGGCACGGTCATTCCCAGAACGATAAATGCCCCGCCGATAAACTGGGCGGTCGTCGGCACTTCACGGTATACAACAAATCCTAGAATCAGGATGAAGATCAATTCGCTTAAAAGCAGCAGACTGCCTATTTGGGCTTCCAGATGCCTGAATCCATAAAAAACAAGGTAGGTGATGACGATGACGTCGGCGGCATAGAATAAGTTGGCAAGCCACGGAGTCAGGCCCGGGACTGCGAGATTGTCCCTGAAAATAAACCATGTTGCTAGATAAATAAAAAACTCCACGATCATTCCTATCAAAATCATTTGGGTCAGGGAATATTTATGACTGATCTTTTTTGAAAAAGGCGAGTAAAGCCCGTAAAAGAATCCCGAGAGACATGCGAAGATCAGGAAGATACTTTTTTCCATCGTCATCGAATCGGCAAATGTCACCGCCAGTCCGGCAATGACAAAAAAAAGGGCAATGGCTTTTCCGCGGGTTAGTTTTTCGCGAAAAAGAAAATGACCGGCGATATAAGAAGAGATTGTTCCTAAAGCGTAAAAAAGGAACATTGTCAGACCGAGAGGCAGTTTGATTACGGCCGGAATATAAAAAAGTGTCGTTCCGGCCGCCATTGCGGATATAAGGAAAAACCAGATCAGATCTTCTTTATATATCTTCTGCAGTTTCGTTTTGGTTACGAAAAAGACAATCAGGATCAGTACCAATCTCAATCCGGCCCGGCTCAATATCTGGGCGACCGGACCGAAACTGGCTCCGACTATCCTCGATAATGGCCCGTACAGGGCATATCCGAATCCTGCCAAAATCAGGGAAAACGACGATAGTACTTTATGGTCGGTTGATTTTTTAATCATTGATTGATGGCAATTTGCTCATCTGGATAACACTTAATACTATGAGTATCGCACCGGCGATTGCTTTTAGGGAAGGAATTTCCCGGTAAAATAAAAATCCGAATATTACCGCAAAAAACATCTCCAAAGTCAAGATATTCGAAGCCAGAGAGGTCTTGATTTTTTCAAACCCGACATTAGTAAGAACGATAATTATGACATTGAAGAGACCTCCCAGGATGAGGGCTGTGATTACACCTATACTGAATTTAGCTGGAGCAACCCAGGCTCCGCCGAAGAAAAAAGAACCAATGAGCACCATCAATCCACCAAAAAATATGATCACTTGGGTCATTTCTATATTATTAAGTTTTTTTGTTTGCCATTTACGAAGAACTATGCTCAGAGAACAAAAAAACGCCGAAAGAAAAGCAAGAATCTCGCCGTTACCCCAGACGAATATCGAAGAAAAATCCCTAACGGAAATTATGACAACCCCGACGAATGCCAGGGCAATGTATAGTATTTTCTTCGGGCTTATTTTTTCGCCTATGACTAGAAATCCGAGGATGGCGGTCAGATCGGAA
>JAJYIX010000062.1 GCA_021789865.1 bacterium | reverse complement strand
GAAATTAAACAATCTTGTGAAATACAAGTTACCCCGACCGTTCCTTATTTATATTATTCAGAAATAGGAAAAGATTATTACTTTTCCGCGAAATCAAAAATATTTCCTGGTTTTCTCCATGTTAATTTTGCCAAAAAAATATTAAAAGATGCTTCTATTGAAAAACGAAAAAGAAATGGTGATAAATGGATGTTAACAGTTAAAGAAAATTGGAATAAATGGCAACACGAGCAGAAAGATTTGATGCAATAAAACAAAGTCCGGGAAAATATCAGATTGGCTCACTTCCTGTTGAGTTGGTATTACCAAGAAGAGCGAAATCTAATATGTCCGGGATAGCTGTCACATTTAGTCCCGACCAGATTCATAAAGTCTATTTGACTGAATCAAATAGATCTCCAATGGCTGACGTACTGAAAAGCCAGAATTCTGTATATGCGGAAGAAGTTCTAAGTGATGGAAGAAAGATAATTATCGCTAATCCATTGTCCCCGTATACTGTTTCTGGTGATCACTTAATTGTATGGTTACCAGGTAAGGACGGAACTAGATTACAACAGTCTTTTAAACAATTAAGTATTGAACAGGGAACTGAGGCAATGAAAATTGTCTCATCTATAGCTCAAGAATTCGAAAGAACCAACGGCTCTCACAATTTTTTTATTGGAATAAATAAACAAGAAGGAGAAAATGAGCGCCAGTCGGTTCAAAGTGTTAGAGATTCAGTGCACATACATGCTGTTAAGTTGAATTTAGATGACGTGAAAAGCTTTAACCTTGTAGAAGATAAAAGAAGTCTTCATGAATTTGCCGATCAATTTAGTGCTTTATCGGTAGATCTATTTGAACAATTGGTAGCTTCAAAATTATTAGATAATCCGGATGCCAATGTTTTTTTTGATGAGGCATTTAACTTTAATAATTACCCTTTTGATTATCCTAAAGGATATTTTTTAAAATTAAAAAACGGATGGGAAACCTTAAATCACGAAGGGTTTTTTTCAATGCTTGTTGAAATGCAAAAAATAATGGATGGCTCGTATAAGGAATTAAGAAACTGCTTCACTGATGAAAGTTTGGATATGTTTAGATTTATTGTTGGCGACAACGGTAATGCCCTAGAGGAAGTCTTTCAAAGGCCAATGCCCTTCGATAATAAATCAATTATCGAAAACGTTAAACTGTTTATTGATCAACATCCAGAAATCACCAATGCGGAAACTAAACGAAAACTTTTATTATTAGCTTCAATTATTAGGCCGTCTTCCGATGTCTTAGAAGCTGTTAGCACCGAAACTGAATATGATAAAACCAGTGTTAGGAGAGTAAAAGCAAGAGAAATTAATACAAAATTAATTATGGATGGACTTGGGTACAACATACTGTTTTTTCCTGATCCACGAGAAAATGGATCTGTCTTAATGTCAATTGTCCCAAGAGTCACGTCTGCCGGTTCACCATTGGACGCCTTTGGTATAAAAAAAACACAATTTGAAGTAGCGGAAAATGAATTTAACACAATGATGAAATCAGCAGATCAAAGACGAGACATAATAATACATAACCTATTGAGAAAACATTCTAAGCTTAGACCTGGAGATGCGCTAGTAGGACAGCCAGATAACTAAAATTTAACTTGCGCAAACGATTCCAACTTGCTCTACTTTTCCTCCACAATATTTGGTGATTATGTCTATACTCTCTTTTAAAGATTTCTCAACCTGACTTCTTGTGATATCGTATACTCCGTCGATATTCAGAATGATATTTCTGGTTTGTTCAGAAACGGCCGTTCTTTGAGCATCGCGATAATTGAAATAAATATTGTATCCGCCGGATTTATCAAAGTAGGCGAGATCAGTTGACTTATACTTGGTCGGTTGACTATCTCCCAAGAGCAATATTTCCTCATTTTCTTTTGGGAATCTCAAAACGGTCGGAAAACTTAGTTTGTCATAATCGAAAGCTCCTACCGACACATGATTTTTCATGACGATCAGGTTATATGCGTCGACGCAGGTATTAATTTCGTATAATGGTTTTTTCATGGCCACCCTTCGTAAAAGTGCCTCAGGCGAAGGTCTTTTCGAATGCCAGTCCAGCCCCATTTCCTTGTATAGTTTCCTGTAGGTTTGAACTTCCGGAAGGCTACTGATCGTTTCGTTTGTCAAACCTTCCTGAGATTTCAAAAATTTTTCAATTTCGTTTTTCAATGTCGGATCCGATTTTCTAATATTGACATTTTTTATGACGGCGATTCCTATATTGATAGAAGGGTATTTTTCGGACATTTTTTTATCAATATGAAAAATTTCCGGTTTACTAAAATCGGAAAAAATACTTTTTTCTTTGAGAGCAATATTGTTTTTACTTCGATTAATCAAAGCGATTGCTTTATCAATTCCAAGGTCCGCTAGGACGTCTCCGGCTTTCGGGCCAAACGGCTTGCCCAATAGAGTTTGATAAAAAGCCGCAAATGCTTCTCGTGGAGATATCCCGGATTGTTTTATCGATTGGAAAACAGAATCTTGGTAATTCTTATCGTCTTTTAATCTCCTCAACTCCAATTGATTGGTTAATTGGATTAAAAATTGCTTTTGTTTTTCGTTCGGTCCAAATTTTTGATTTTTGACATTTGAATTTTGAGCTTCATTTTCGTATTTATCCAAAAATATTTTTGCATATTTCACTCGCTCGTTTAAAATGTTTTTTTCTTCGGAACTCAATTTTGATTTTTTTTGATTTTCGAAAAAATGTTCGATATTGTCATTTTTACTCTTTATGAGATTGGCAATCGTCCGGAATCGGGGGAGAAATAATCTTGATTTAGGATTATTCCCGACATCGGACAACTCGATGATCCGCGCAAAATCGGAAGCGACCTCACCGGCTTTGCCTTCCGGTAATTTATTTTCGAGTTTTAGAAAATAAGATTCAAGGCAGCGATCGTAATCGTCGAAAAGTCGGGGAATAGTATCGCCGTAAGGATTGAAATCAAGATGAGTTTTGATAGGTGTTCTGACCTGCATGAACCGGAAGATTTCCGGCGGTAATATCTGGGAAACTTGGAAGGCCGATGAGCCGACGCCTTTTGAAGACGACATTTTTTTACCGCCTATCGTGAACCACTCATAGCCGCCTAAAGAATCAGGAGATTCGATTTTAAGAAGTTTACAAAAATGAACGGCCATATCGTAGGAGCCACCGGAGGACATGTGATCTTTTCCCGATGATTCGATAGTCACCCCGATTACTTTCCAGTGAGCCGGCCAGTCCAATTTCCACGGCAGTTTCCCGTTTTCACTAACAGGCTCGATTTTTCCTTCATGACCACAACCTTCGGCCCAGGTCACCATCTTTGGTTCACAGCGGTAATACACAAATTGGCCATCCCATTTGTAGACGTTGGTTGTACCGATTTTTCCGCATTTTTGGCAGATTGGATTATATGGATACCAATTTGGTTTACGTTCCGCTTTGGCGACAGATTTATAAATTTCCCTGACCTTACCGGCATTGTCCAAAAAAAATTTGATTATTGGATCTATTTTTCCGGATTTGTAAAGTTCATGTGACCAGATGATTTGCGGGTGGCAGTTCAGGGAATTAAAGACTCCGATAAACTCTTTCGCGTAATAATCTGCAAATGATTCAAACCCCGGTTCGGGAGATGGGATTTTGTAAAGAGGAAAGCCCATATACTTTTCCCATTTTGTTTTGTCTAGATAACTGGGCATTCCATCCATCGGGTCCATGTCGTTGAAGACGTATGAGGATTCGGTCTGAACGCCGATGTTTTTTAGAGCTTTATAAATAAGATCGACGACAATGACACCTCTAAGCGATCCGACGTGGATTCTGCCGGATGGGGTTTTCATATCGTCGACCCATTCCAAAGAAAGTCCTCGTTCCTTTAATCTTTTTGCT
>JAJYIX010000061.1 GCA_021789865.1 bacterium | reverse complement strand
CGCTCGTCTTCATCGTAAATTACTGCTTCTCCAAAAAAATTATCCAAAGTATGCTCATCCAGTTTCTTCCCGCCGGACACCATATGATACGGTACGTTTACGTGAGTCCCAATGTGAGTCGTGAGAGTCATATTCCTCAAATTCCATCCTTCTTTATTTATGGTGTGAATTTCTTTTATGACCACCTCCGGATCACCAGGATAGACGGGCATTCGGTCGAATAATGACTGAGTGAGATCTATTATTATCACATAGACATTATAGCAATTCTGTTCCAGTTGATTTTAAAAACATATTAAACTATCATTATGGTGAACGGATGTTCATGATTTTTATTTTCAGTTTGCAATTTTCAATTTTCATTGAATTTCAATATGTTGGTTTTCAAACTTAAAACTATATATTTATTGAAAAATGATAAATTTAAAATGAGAATTTAAATATGGATGTGCCTCTAGCCGAACGTTTAAGACCAAAATCTCTCGATGATTTCGTAGGGCAATCACATTTGGTTGGACCAGGTAAGCCTATCCGCCGGATGATCGAGAACAAGAAGGTAATTTCCATGGTGCTCTGGGGGCCACCCGGTACCGGCAAAACCACTATCGCTCATATCATCGCTAAATACATCGACGCCAATTTTGTTCCTTTCTCGGCTGTCGCCGGAGGAGGGGTACCCGAAGTCCGGAAAATAATCGCCAAAGCCCGCGAAGATTATGGTCTTTTCAAAAAGCCAACCGTTCTTTTTGTCGACGAAATCCATAGATTCAACAAAGCCCAGCAGGACGCCTTCTTGCCATACGTCGAAGACGGCACGATTACATTGATTGGCGCAACGACCGAAAATCCCGGTTTTGAAGTCATCGCCCCCTTAGTCTCCAGGAGTCAGATATACGTCTTGTACTCTCTTGATGAAAAAGAAATCGAAACCATCGTCAAACGAGCTATAAAAACTTATCCGAAACACAAATTCGAAAAAGACGCGATTGAACACATCATCAAGAACGCCAACGGCGATGCCCGCACCGCTATAAACGCAATAGAATTAGCCTGTTCCATAGCTCTTAAGGTCACCCTACGGGTGTCCGAAGAGGCAGTCCAAAGAAAAGCTATCTATTACGATAAAAAAGGCGACTGGCACTACGACACGATATCGGCTTTCATAAAATCCATGAGGGGCAGCCAACCCGACGCTACCCTACATTACCTGGCCCGGATGATCAAAGCCGGTGAAGATCCTGTATTTATCGCCAGACGGATGGTAATATTTGCCTCAGAGGATATCGGCAACGCTCAACCAACCGCTTTGGTCGTCGCCACTTCGGCGATGCAGGCCGTCCATATGATCGGCTGGCCGGAAGCTTCGCTGATCCTGGCACAAGCCGCGACATATCTGGCGACAGCTAAAAAATCGATTGCTTCTTCAAGTGGTATTTGGTCGGCTTTGGCTGACATCGACGAAAAAAATCTTGATCCGATTCCACTTCATTTGAGAAATGCTCCGAATAAAGTCATGAAAAATCTGGGGTACGGACAGGGACATGTCCGATATCCTTGGCTCGTGGAAAAACAGACAGGCAAAAAAATCGTTCAGGAATATATGCCGAAAAATCTTCGGGGAAAGAAATATTACAAACCTGACTGGAGATGACGCTTTGTCTCGTCGACAATCTTCCCGATTATTTCATCATAACTGTAAACCGGTAAACCCAATCTTTTAAGGGTGCTTTGGTCGTCTTCGATCGTATCGGTCGTATCTTTTTTATCGACAGAGGCAACTTGCATATCAAAATGCTTTAGAATATCCCTGGCAATTTCGTATCTGCTTTTTACTTCGGAGACGGAAATCGGGATCGACTCGTTCCAAATATTTTTCTTGATACAAGTTAAGATTATTTCTACTATCTGGCCTATGTAACTTGACTGTGTTCGCCAAGACGTGTCGTATACTGCAGGAGTTTTTTTAACGATATTTTTGTAAAGACGGTTGAAAGGCCGGTCGTTTACGGTATTCGGACTATATCCCAAAATATAAGCGGGCTGGAGAATAAGCCAACCGCTATTGGTCGTCTTTACGATTTTTTCCGACTCGAATTTATAGCTCGTATAATAATCATTATTCAGCTTAGAGGCTATAGTCGAAATAAAAATAAATTTTGCTCCGATTTTATTGGCCGCTTCGACCAAGTACCCGGTCCCGTCGAGATTCACTTTCTTTGCCAAATCTGGATTTTCTTTCATCGGTGCGTTTTTCGGCAAATTGGCACAGTGGATAATCAAATCAGGTTTAATTTGGCTTACAAGTGTCTCAACTTGTTTTTTTGATGTTATATCAAGGTGTAGAAGATCGGGAAAAAATCTGTTTGAAGAATAAGTGCCGACAACGTCAAAATATTTTTTAAGGTCTACGTAAAATCTCGCTCCGAGATAGCTACTCGCACCAATGATAAGTATTCTCATTTTTTCAAAATAAATTTATTAATAACCAAAACAAGCCCATCCTCATATACGGATGGAGCAATGAAATCTGCCTTAGATTTTAATTCATCGACGGCATTGGCAACCGCGATTTTATAGCCAGCCATTTCAAACAAAGGTAAATCATTGCTCCTGTCACCAACAGCTATAATATTTTCGCGTCTAAGTTTTAATAATTTCGCCCATTCTATCATGGCATTCTTTTTAGTTGCTTCTTTATGAGTGATGTGAATATCTTCCAGACCTGGTGTCCATGAACCGGCTTCATGAGCTTGGAGCTCAGGTATCTCTCCAATTTCTTTGTATATATTTTTGGCTACATTGGGAGTTACATTAAGCATATAAAGTACATTTTTTTCTTCGTTTTCGTTTCTTTCTGTTTTTTTGGCTTTCAATCCTTCACCTAACAATACTTTTTGTTGATATTTTTTTCCTATATTAAGCACCTTTCTAACATTTTCTTTACTAATCTTTTTTTCCCAAATAATTTCTTCTGTGGCTGGGTCAATAAGCTGAGTGCCGCCGGCAACAATACATGGTTGATCTATCCCTAAAGCATGAATAATATCTCTGCCATCTGCTATTGGCCTACCAGTAGCTATAGAAACAATAATTCTTTCCTTGGCAAGCTTGACTGCTTCCACAACAGCTTTGGAAGGCATTGCATCTAATTTTGCTTCGATCGCAGTACCGTCTAAATCAAATATCAGCGCTTTAAAATCCATATGTTTATTTCAAAACTTTATCATACCCACCACATCCGTGATATAGCCAATGTGCAGTGCGAGTGACCGTCGTCGTTGAGACTTTTAACTCGCGAGCTATTTTTTTGTACGACCAGCCTTTTTTAAGTAGGCGTGCCATCTCTAGTCTGCTGGAAAATTCTTCAAATTCCTTGATTGTAAGTATATCGCGCAAAAAATTTGCGACTTCTTGCACGGTCTTTAATTTGAGGAATGCCTTACAGAGTTCTTTTTCTTTTTGGTTTTTAGGTTTATATGACTGAAAATCGCTCACGCTTTAATTATAACAAAAATTCGTTTGCAACATTCGTTACAGTCTATTAATACACTGTAATAATTACCTCTTGACAAATTAAAGGTTGTATATTATCATGTTAACACGTTAATATTATAATTATTAATATTAACTATTAGCAAAAAACTTTATGAACTTTAGGAACTTTATAGACTTTGTATTTCATCATCCCCTGCCTCAGGCGGGGTGCCTTATTATGTAGTTAACTAGTTAACTGTTATTCTCTACCCCGCCCAAGTCGGCGGGTTTTTCTTTGCCCGCCGAAGCTTAAGCGAAGGTGGGGCAAATCAAAATTAATAATTTACAAAAAAATATATGACACTATTATCAGAGAAATTGATTTCGGAAATATCCAAGAAGAATATAAGAAATGTAGCTTTAGGAGTAAACAGGGGAGATTTGGATCAAAACGCGTTCGAAGGATTGACTCAAGGATTTGTCGAAACCAAAGTTTTGAAGAAACCAAAATCGCAATGGGCTAAG
>JAJYIX010000021.1 GCA_021789865.1 bacterium | reverse complement strand
GCGATCGCAACGACATCGCCTGAGGTTACCCGATCAACCTCTTTTTTTTGCAGGCCTTCGTAAGTGTACAGTTTTTGGGCCTTATAGGTACCGATGACTTTATTTTCGGAGACCAAGGAAATCGTTTGATTTTTGTTTAAAACGCCTCGATTGATTTTTCCGATGCAAAGGCGACCGACGTAGTTATCCCAATCCAAAGTCGAAATGAGCATTTGGAAAGGTTTATCATCGGCAACGGCGACATTGGGAATCTCTTTGATGACCGTTTCAAAAAGCGGACTTAGATCACCGGCCATATCGGGCGAATATTTTTCCGGAAGAGTCAGAAACGCTTTACCATCACGTCCGACGGCGTAAAGGGTCGTAAAGTGCAGATGGCTTTCGTCTTCGGCCAGCTCAAGAAACAAATTTTCTACTTCGGATAGAATTTCCGCCGGGCGGGCGTCTCTTTTATCGATTTTGTTGATGACTAGGATAATTTTCAAATGGGCCTGAAGAGCTTTTTTCAATACGAATTTCGTCTGGGGGAGCGGTCCTTCGGCGGCGTCGACCAAAAGAATGGCGCCGGATGCCATGTTGATAGTCCGTTCCACTTCGCCTCCAAAATCGGCGTGCCCCGGAGTGTCGATAATATTGATTTTCGTTCCCTTATAGAACACCGAGGTATTTTTGGCCAATATCGTAATTCCTTTTTCCCTTTCCAGATCGTTGGAGTCCATGATGAGGGTCTCGCCCATTTCCTTTTGGTTGTCCCGAAAAGTATGAGTCTGTTTCAAAAGCGCGTCGACCAAAGTGGTTTTGCCGTGATCAACGTGGGCGATGATGGCGATATTGCGAATTTCCATAAACAAACAAACCACGCCATGAACTTTTTTTCAGCGTGGTCATACATATTATATAACAGTTTTTGGATTTATGGAGTCGGTGTTGGGGTGACCGCCTCGGTCGGCTTTAGAGGTAAGCTGAAGTCTTTGACTTCGCCGACCTTGGTTATGGTATTGTTGGTGCTGTCCCAAACTCCTTTGACCCGGACGAAGTCGCCGACATTTATGCCGTCGTAAGTCATCACCGTCTCATTTCGTTCGATAAGCCTGGCACCGCTGACATAGACCGTCAGACTGCCGCGGGCAACCGATTGAATGACAAAGTTGTCGCTGTTTTTACTCGTCACCTTACCGAAGAACACTCCCCATCTCTTCTGAATTGATAAGTTTCTTATCAGGTTGGCGTTTATTGCCGAATCGGTATTGTCGGTAAAATTACCGAAGACGTTGACCTTGTCACCGACGGCAAATTCGCCAAAATTGCTAGGGCCGCCGAATCGGCGGACTATTCTCGTTGACGAGCTTATGTTTACTTGATACGTCTTGCCATCGTTGGCGACGACGGTCAACGAACTAGAATTGTTTCCTAAGGCTGTTATTTTCCCCTCGATTCTGGCACCAAAACGCAAATTTTTCTTGATGAAATTTTTGATGCGGTTGATGATGCCACCCTCACCACTTCCTTCTTTATTTCCTTCTCTTATTTCGTTTCTTAACTCCTGCCTTTCCCTTTCGGGAGTGATCGTGACGCTTGGGTTCGGGGTACCCTCAGTCTGACGGAAATCCTGTCGCAGCTCCCGCCTAAACTGTCCGACCTGAGCGTTTACAGAAGCGGCGCTGAATATAAGCGTCGAAGCCGTTAATAGAATTATCAATGCGTTTTTTTTCATTTTATATTTTAATTTTCAAACTTTCCGACCCTTTCAACCATATATATGCAAAATTATCAAAAAAGTTTCATTGGGTTGATTCCAAAGTCACCGACAGATCTTTTTCGGCGTAGTTGCCTACCGAATCGTTAGCGACAACGGTGATCAGATTCGTTCCCTCTTCCAGAGTAACATTGGACGAAAATTTTCCGGTGGCATCGGCTTTGAGTTCGGTCTCGTTGACAAATACATCGGCACCTGGTGAAGTTGTCCCAGTGACGATTATGTTTGCGTTGGCAACGGTCGAATTGTCTGAGGGAGTGGTGACATTGAGAGTCAAACCGGATTTGATGTCGGTCACACCGGTCGACGGCGACGAGGTGACAACCGGCGTAATATTCACCTGGCGAACGGTTTGGACGATCGGTGCAGTCTTTACGCCCTCCCCTCCAGAAAAATATTTTTTATACCCGTAAAATGTCAACAATATCAAAATCAAGGCCCCGACGGCGATCAAGTATTTATTACTCATTTTTTTTGTAAAAATTATAAAGTGATTTTATTTTATTAGATATTTTTCCATAATTCTTGACGATTGTCAAAACAAGAAGTAAAAGGCCGGCGAATAAGCTAAATAGGATAAATAACAAGAGCTTCGGAGTCTCGTCGTAAAACGTAACGACGTTTTCCAAAAAGTATCGCCTCATCACTTCGACATTGTCCCGGAAAAAGAAAAACAGATCAAAAGAACCCTGTTCTTTCAAAATATCCAAAATCGTCGTCGCAAATATCCAAACAAAAAATACCAACAGGAGAAGGCCGATGACTTTAGAGGCCATTTCAAAAAAAGTATTTTTCGCTTCAAGTTTAAAGACCTTTTTGATGATTTTTTTCTCAAGATTTTTTGTCGTCATAGATTTTTTTTAATTTAATTCTCGCCCGTCTTACTTTAGATTTTACAGTATTTACAGGCACCCGGTATTTTCTACCTATCTCTGCCAACGAAAATCCCTCGGAAAAATCCCGCAACAAACGACTCTCCTCGGCGGTCAGATGCTTAAGGATATTCATGTCGAATGTTTCAATGTCATCTTTTTCAGTGACCATATTTTCGTTTAAAGGTAAAGCCTTTTTATGGGAGCGGAAATACATTTTCATCTCATTTTTGGCGATTTCCAATAGATAAGGCAGCACCGGTCTTTTCGTGTCAAACTTCTCAATCGCCTTATAAAAATTTATAAAGCTTTCCTGGACCAGATCATCGACGTCGTCTTTATTGTAGATTTTTAGACTTATAAAACGGTACACCCCAGTGGTATATTTTTCGACGATTGTCGAAAATTTGTCTATTTCACCCCGCCTAATGCTTTCGATAATCTCTTTGTCGCCCGTCATATATGCTAGAATTATCCCATGAAAATAGGAAAAGTGCTACTTTTGGGCCGACCCAATGTCGGCAAGTCGACGTTTTTAAATAATCTTATCGGTCAAAAAGTCGCCATTACATCACCCAAACCGCAGACAACAAGATTCCCCATCAAAGCATTGTATGAGGAATCTCGGGGCAGAGTCATCTTTGTTGACACTCCGGGAATTTTCGGGAAAGCCGAAGATGAACTATCCAAAAAAATTAACGAAAAGACCCTGAGCATTCTCAACGAAGAGGTGGATTTGGTGATGTACTTCGTCGATCACACCCGGAGGCGTGACTTTGAGGAAAGCCGCGTCCTAGGACTCGTCCGTCAAATAAAAAAACCGAAGATTTTGGTCATCAATAAGGTCGACCTTCAAGAAAAATCCTTCTTGCCCCAATACAAATTTTTGGAGGATGAATTTCCGTATGTTTTTGAAATTTCCGCTCTGAACAAGACTCATTTCAGACCGCTTGTCGACAAAATATTCGAACTTCTGCCAACCGGAACTGACAAAAAGAAGGCCGGCGGCGAAGAGATTCCCGAAGGGTTGGTATATCCACTTTTGAATGTTGACAGCCGGATTTTTCTCGCCGAGCTCATCCGCGAAAAAATTTTTTTGATGATGGGAGAGGAGATTCCCTACCGGACGACCGTCATCGTCGACGAAGTGACTGAAAGGGAAAACGGCGTTACCTATATCAAAGCTAGGATTTTGACGACTGAAGACCGATACAAAAAAATGCTCATTGGCGCTGGTGGCCACAAAATCAAAGAAATCGGAAGTTATGCAAGGAAGGAAATTTCCCTGGCGATAAATAAAAAAGTTTTCCTCGATTTGACCGTCGAAACCGATCCTCACTGGCAGGAGACGTACTACTAATGAGACTCATAAGTCCAATTAGACCAATGAGTCTAATCTTTTTAAGCACTCTTCTTTTCCCAATATTTCCATCGACTCGTTTAAGGGCGGGGTGATCTTTTTACCGGATATGGCGATTCTCACCGTCATAAAAAACTCGCTATTTTTTATGCCCAGTTTTTTTGCTAGCTCAAGCATTCTTTCTCCAATGATTTCCGCTTTCCAGTCGGTGATTGTTTTCAATTCTTCATAAACGCTTTTTATGTAAAGACTGTCCTTTTCCAAGGACAGTCTTTGTACGGGTTGGAAAAAGAATTCGCATAAAGGCAAATAATCGGAAAGTTTTTTTATTCTTTCTTTTACGAGCGGTATGGTTTTTTCAACGATTTTCTCATCCAAGTCCACTTTTTTGGCCTTGTAAAATTCCAGTATTTGATCTTTGAGGATTGAATTTTTGGTCTCCCTTATATACAAGCCGTTCATCCATTCAAGTTTTACCGGATCAAAGACGGGGGCGCTCGTCTGGATATCCTTGATGTCAAATTTTTCCACGTATTCCTCGAGGGAAAATTTTTCTTTGCCTTCGGGATGGCTCCAACCCATCAGAGCCAAATAATTCAGTAAGGCTTCCGGGTAAATCCCAAGATCCAAATACCATGAGGTCCAGACCGGATTTTTTCTTTTGGAGAGCTTTGATCTGTCCGGATTTCTCAGCAACGAGACGTGGGCGAATGCCGGCAGCTCCCATCCGAAAGCCCGATACAAAATCACATGCTTCGGAGTCGACGGTAGCCACTCCTCTCCTCGTATGATATGGGATATTTTCATCAAGTGGTCGTCGACGACTACGCCGAGATGATAAGTCGGAAATCCGTCCGATTTCAAAAGTACCTGGTCATCAAGATTCTCGTTGTTTATTACGATTTCCCCTCTTACGACGTCTTGAAATTTTGTTTCCCCGTCGGGAATCAATAGTCTAATCACGTGCGGCAGTTGATCGTTCCTTATTTTTTTGATTACGTTTTTTTGATCGTGAAAACATAATCGATCGTATTTGGGAATTTGTTTTTTTGCCTGTTGATCTTGTCTCATTTTGGCCAGTCTTTCGGGAGCGCAAATACAGTAATAAGCTTTTCCCGAGGCGACCAATTCTTCGGCATATTTTTTATAAATTGAAAGCCTTTCCGACTGACGGTACGGAGCATAAGGTCCACCGACTTTAGGTGACTCGTCGGCTTGAAGTCCAATCCGGTTCAAAGTATCAAGCATTTTTTCTTCTCCTCCGGGTACGATCCGCGTCCTGTCGGTATCTTCGATTCTGATGACAAACTGACCGTGATTTTTTTTTGCCCAAGCAAAGTTCATAAGGGCGGTCGCAATCGACCCGACGTGGACGTCGGCACCCGTTGGAGACGGAGCGATTCTGGTTCTAACCATAATTTTCTTTTCCGTATCTTATGATGCGAATGGCACCAAAAATTGCAAGTAGAATCGGTAAAAATAAAATATTGGCGTACTTAAACAATTCTTTTTCGCTGTCCGGGAGGGCAGGAAGTTGATAAAGAGTCACTTGGTGAGTCGATATCCCGGAAAGAGCTCCCCCCGAGGCAAAATCGTCGAGAATATTTAGGACAAAGTCCAAGTTCGAAGACGACTGACTGAGGTACTGTTCCTGGATAAACTTCGAAGACGGAATGAGGACAAATTCACCGCCACCTTTTATTTTGACCAAAGCCGCGATATCCCTCACTCCCAAATCTTTTGGTGACGGTTGGGTGATTGATTGGGGGTTCAATGTGAAATTTTTCGTTTGAAGCCATGAATTCTTCGTCGATAAAACGATGACATCGGAAGTGACATTGCTCACCTTACCAAGAGATAAAGTCGACGTCCAGGGAAAAGTCAACGAAGAGATGTTTTGGAAATAATCATATTTATTATTGAAGTTGTCGGTCTTCAGCCAAAAAGGATAAGGAACGAGAAAGTTCACCTGACCATTGCCGAAGTTGACCATTTCCGAATCGGCTGACAGGACTAAATTTTGATTGAGAGTGACGCCGTACTTCTTGAAAAAATTGAAAAGATTGTGACGCGGAGGGACGGCCGATAGGCTGCTGTCGACCCATTCCCCGTCGACAAAGAAAATCGCTTTGCCGCCTTTTTGTAAATAATCTTCCAATGATTTTATTTCGGTATCGGTATATTCCTTGAGATTGTCGTCGATGACGATTATTGTCGATGCCTTACCGTTAACGGTGTCATCAAATGAAAGTGTAAATTGCTGATTGAGAAGATTTTTAAAACTTGCTAAATTATCGTTTTGCGGATCGCTGCTTTCAGGCATTCCGAAGACCGACACCTTGGGAAGACTCGTTTTCGTCATCTTGTATATCGCCGCCGTCATGTTGTATTCCAAATTGTCAATCGCGGTCACCTGAGGAATCGTCTCTTCTTGGTTGTTGTATTCCAGGACCATCCCGAAGTAAGCGTTCGACAGAGCATATTTGTTCTGGTCGAGTTGTGAAAACTGGAGTTCCGGCAAGCCGTTTTGTTTGGCATTGGTCAGCGCTTGGCTATTGGTCTCCGGGTCGACCGTAGAAAAACTGACGTTTTTGCTGTCCCCGACATACTCCTTGGCCAAGTCGATTACCTCCTGCTTTAGTGGAATAAGTCTCGTCGGGATTGTCGATGAAGCATAAAATGTGATCACCAAATTTTTCTTGAGACCGGCAAGAATTTTTTTGGTCGACTGAGACAGCGTATATCTTCGTCCCTGGGAAAAATCCAGACGGAAACTCACATAAGATAAAGCAAAATTTATGCCGATGAAAATCGCCAAGGCCAATACGATAATGGTCGTATTTTTGAATCTCGAGAGACCGAACATTTTTGAAATGCTCATATATTATTTTCTTCTTTCCAAATTGACAACCGTGATGGCGACAAAAACCAGAGTCAGGCTGAGAAAATAGACGACTCCCCGAAGGTCAAGAAGCCCTTTTGTAAAAGCGTCAAGTTGATATAAAGGCGAGTAATAACTCGAAAAATCAAGAACTACTTTTGGAAAAATTGAGGCGACGAAATCGCTTCCGATTACCATGAGCAAAAACGAGACAATCGCCGATGACAAAAAGGCAACTATCTGGTTCTCAGTCAGCGACGAAAAAAACAGCCCCAAGGAAACAAGACCACCCGCCAAAAGCAATTCTCCGATATAGGCAACGAGTATTTCCGGCAAATACATCTTGGCTAAAAAAGAAAGGGAAATCGGCAGAGCCAAGGTGAGGGCGAGTGAGATGGTGATGAGAGTCATGACCGCCAGGAACTTGGCAATGACGATGGATAGTTCGGTCACCGGTTGGCTCAAAAGAACCTCTATCGTATTGGTCTTTTTTTCTTCGGCAAAGCTTCTCATCGTCAAAGCCGGAATAAATACCGTAAAAAGCCAGGGTACAAGCGAAAAAAACGGTTGCATCGAGGCCGAATTGACGACAAAAATATCTTTGACGAAAAGAAAATTAGCAAACACGGCGAATAAAATGACGACGATGTAGCCTATCGGATTATTCAAATAATAATTCAGTTCCTTTTTATATAGATATTTCATAGTTTTTATTGATGGGTTAACGAGTCACGAGTTTAAAAAAACACGTGAGCGCGCTAGACCCGCCCCAACAAGATAACTATTTATTTGACCAGCTTTTTGAAAAGCTTTTCCACCGCTCCTTTTCCCTTCGGCTTCTTGCCGTCGAACACCAATTTTCCATGATTAATGATGATAAGCCTTGTTGCGACCGCCTCAACCTCGGATAAAATATGGGTTGAAAAAACGATAATCTTATCTTTGGCGAGTTTTTTTATTAGGGTTTTGATCTTATCCTGTTCCAGCGGATCGAGCCCCGACGTCGGCTCGTCGAGAATAAGGATTTTTGGTCGTCCAAGCAAGGCGGCTGCCAAGCCGACTCGTTGACGGTAACCGCGCGAAAGCTGACCGATTTTTTTATTAACAACATCCGACAAGGCAACCGTTCCCACAACTTCCGAAAGATTACGGGCGTTTTTGACTTCGGCGACAAATCCTAAATAATCCGATACCCTCATATCGTCGTACAACGGATTGTTTTCGGGAAGGTAACCAATTTCCTTCAAGACCTCGAGCCTTTTTTCGATAGGCGGGAGATTCGAGACGGTGATGTTCCCCGAAGTCGGTCTGTAAATTCCGGTCAAAAGCCGCATCGTCGTCGTCTTGCCGGCGCCATTCGGGCCTAGAAAACCGACTATTTCGCCAGACTTGACGGAAAAAGACACGTCAACAACAGCGTTGACGACGCCTCCCGGAGCTGGAAAAGACTTAGTGACACTCGAGACTTGAATCATAACCTAAATTTATAGCACAAAAATCTTATTTTCACAATTTCACTTTATTCCGGACGTTTTCGCGAATATCGTTTCGACCGCGTCCCAATTCAAATTGTCAAAAAAAGCTTGGATGTATGAGGCCCGGTTGACGCCATAATCGATAAAGTACGCGTGCTCATAGGTATCCATCGCCAGTATTGGTGAGACGTACCACATGGGATAAGTATTTTGCGAATCGCCCAAATAGTTGCAAAGTCGCTTCTCCCGGTAATTCCATGCGGTCCAAACCCATCCGCGAGCGGCGATCCCGGTCGCTTTCAAATCGGCGATGTAACTGTCATATGATCCGAAGTCTTTTTCAATCTGTGCGAATAATGTCCCTGTCGGTTTACCGCCCGCACCCCCAAGATGATTGAAGTAAATCTCGTGATTGACGACCCCACCCCAGGCAAAGGACAGTTCGGTCTTCAACTCGCGAACCGTCGAATAGACCTGATTAGCTTTTGACAAATCATCGGCAGTCAGCGACGCGAGCTTATCCTGGATCTCGTTGTATTTATTGACATAACCTTGATAAAGTTTAAGATGTTCCTCGACCGTTTTTTTGGAAATCCCTTTCATTGTATATATAGAGTCAGAAAATTTTCTGGCCTCGAGCTTGAGTGCTTTCATATTTTTCGATATGTCACCCCGAGCCTGACGAAGGGTGGACAAAATATATTAATGGTCATGGTTCGTCAAGCTCGCCATGACACAAAGGTAAACCTTAACTAATAATAAACTTGTAATAGTTGAATTGTAAACTTTTTATTTTTTCGAGTCAATGAGTTCGGGCCGTCTTTTTTTTGTCGCTTTCAAGGCTTCTTCCAGTCGCCATTCCTCAATCTTTTTATGGTTTCCTTCCATAATGATTCTCGGCACTTTCAAACCCTTAAACTCTTCGGGTCTCGTATACTGAGGATATTCAAGGAGATTTTTCCCTCTTATGCTAAACGTTTCCTGAGCCGTCGCCTCTTCTTTTTTCAAAACACCGGTGATCAATCTGGCGACCGAATCAACGATGGCCGCGGCCGGAATCTCGCCGCCTGTGAGCACAAAGTCGCCGATGGAGATTTCTTCATCAATGTAGTTAACGACCCTTTCGTCGACTCCTTCATAATGTCCGGCGATGATCGTCAGATGATCTAGCTTAGAAAACTCTCTGGCTTTTTTTTGATTAAAGACACTTCCTCGAGGAGAAGTCAATATGATTTTGGAATTTGTTTTTTTGAGATTTGGATTTTGATTTGAAATTTGAAATTTGAAATTTGAAATTGCGGATTGAACCGCATTATATACTGGTTCAATCCGTATAACCATCCCCGGTCCTCCTCCGTATGGCCGGTCGTCGACCGTGCCATAATCATCAATTGCAAAATCACGGAGATTGATTATTTCTATCTCGACTAGTTTTTTATCGGTTGCTCTTTTGATAATGCTTTCCTCAAAAAAAGAGGATATCATTTTCGGAAAAAGGGTAATGATGGAGATTTTCATAACAATATTTTACAATATCGGTAGATGAAAAAGATTATTCTCAATCTCATAAAAGCGTACCAGAAAACGAAATTTTTCAGAGCCGCTTTTTTTAAGACGTTCTTTTTAACGGACGCTGTATGCCGATTCAAACCGACATGCTCGGAATACACCTACCAAGCAATCGATAAATTCGGCGCCGCAAAAGGACTTTGGCTCGGATTGAAAAGGATTATCCGCTGCCATCCTTGGAATTCCGGAGGATACGACCCTATTCCCTAGCCTCCGAAACTTTTTTTGCCCTGGTCAAAAACTCCATTTGGGCGGCGCCAATGTTTTCGGTTTTCCCGCTCCAAGCTTTTAATCCTTCTTGCTGCAGGGCTCTTCCGAAAGAATAACTGAGTTGCCACGGCAAATCTTTATATTCCGTATTCATCGCCTTTAAATAATCGGTCGACTGATCAGGAGTGAGTCCTCCTGATAAAAAGACGATTCCCGGAACTTCTTCGGGGACTGTTTTTTTCAAAACTTCAACGGTTTTTTGAGCGACTTCTTTTGATGTCGGTTGTGTTTTGGCGTCTTTGCCGGCTAAAACCATATTCGGTTTAAGGAGCATCCCTGTCAACTCAACCCCAAATCTATCCAACCATTTAAAGACTACTTCCAGTACCTTCGTTGTGACTTCGGCGCTTCTATCAATATCGTGGTCTCCCTCAAGTACCAAAACTTCCGGTTCGACTATAGGGACAAGTCCCGCCCTCTGGGTCATCAAAGCGTACTGGGCCAAACCGATAGCATTGGCAACGAGCGCCGCTTTCGACGGGACGTCATTGCCGACTTTGTAAACCGCTCTCCATTTGGCAAAAACGGCCCCCATTTGACTATACTCTTCATATCTTTTTTGCAATTTATCGAGCCCCAAAGTAAAAGTTTCTTCGCCGTTGTTGAATTTGTAAGTTCCTTCATCGGTTTTTATTCCAGGCAATACGCCTTTCTCTTTTAAAACTTCGGCGATCATTTTCCCATTTGGCAACGGATTTCTCAACGTTTCGTCAAAAAGAATAATCCCGGAAATATAATTCTCAAAGCCTTTCGACTCGATCATTATTTGTCGCCACATAGAGCGATTTTCCAGAGTCGATTCAACCCCAATTGACGCTAATCTTTTTGTCATTGTCTTCAAACTTTCATCTGCGGCCAATATTCCCTTCTTAGGGGCTACCATCTGTTTTGCGATGTCGGAAAGTTTATTTTTATCCATATAAACAAATATCAAATTTTAATTACTAAAAGTCTATTGTCTTGACAATTAATTGTCAAGTAAGTAAATTATAGGGTGAAATGGATAGAAACTTAGCCCTTGAATTTGTCCGAGTTACCGAAGCCGCTGCTATCGCATCTGCACGTTGGGTTGGAAGAGGGGAAAAGAAAAAAGCCGATGGGGCAGCCGTTGATGCCATGAGACAAAGATTTAATTTAGTCGATTTTAAAGGCACGGTTGTCATCGGTGAAGGAGCTAAGGATGAGGCCCCGATGCTTTACACCGGCGAAAAAGTCGGCACCGGCCGTGGACCGGAGATGGATCTGGCAATTGACCCTTTGGAGTGTACTGATAGTGTCGCTAACGGGCGATACAATGCTATAGCCGTCATCGCCGCCGGACCAAAAGACAGTCTTCTTCATGCCCCGGATACTTACATGGAAAAAATTGCCGTTGGTCACAAGGCCAGGAAAGCCATTAGTCTCGACGCTTCCGTACGTGAAAACTTAAAAGGAGTTGCTCGTGCTCTTGATAAAAAAGTCTCGGATTTGACCGTCATGGTCCTTGACCGTGACCGCCATGAAAAACTGATCGATGATATCAGGTCGGCCGGTGCTCGCGTCAGACTGATTACCGATGGCGACGTCTCGGCGGCAATCGCTACTTGTTTCCCAGAGTCAGGAGTCGATGTATATATGGGAATCGGCGGTTCGACCGAAGGGGTTTTGGCTGCCGTCGCTCTCAAGGTAATGGGTGGCGAAATTATTTGCCGTTTTAAACCGAGAAAAGACGAGGATATACCAAAAATCAAAGCCGCAGGAGTTGCCGACCTGAGAAGGATTTTTAATTCCGAAGACATGGCAAAGGGACATGAGCTAAGTTTTACGGCGACCGGAGTCATTGATGGACCCTTGCTTTCCGGAGTCGTTTTTGAAAAGGATAAAATCATTACCCACTCCGTCGTCACTCGTGGCATATCTGGTACTATTAGGTATATAACTACTCATCATCATTCGTATAAATGGTAAATGGTAAATTTTAAATTTCAAATAACAAATAAAATAAAAAATTCAAATTTATAAACTATTTAATATTTGTTATTTATTTTTGATAATTCGTTTGCCATTAAACATTTATAATTTAAAATTTAAACATGATAAAAGTCGGTCTAAACGGTTTTGGCAGAATCGGCCGTGACTTTACCAGAATCGCAACTTTACGCGGCACTTTTGAAATCGCGCTTATTAACACAAGAAAAACCCCGAATGCGATGATGGCCTACCTTTTGCAGCATGACTCTGTCTATAGAAAATTTTCAAAGACGGTCAAGGAAGAAGCCGACGGAATTTCTATAGACGGAAAAAAAATCCCAACCAGTTTAGCTGCTTCTCCCGAGGAAATTCCTTGGGACAAATACGGGGTTGATGTCGTTTTGGACGCAACCGGCGCTTTTACCAAACTTCCCGATCTTTCAAGACATTTGAAAGGCAGTGTCAAAAAAGTCGTTCTTTCGGCGCCGGCAAAAGATGAAGAGACGCCGACTGTGGTTCTGGGAGTCAACGACGACAGTTTTGATTTCAAAGGAAACAAAGTGATGTCGATGGCCTCATGCACGACCAACTGTTCTGCCCCTATGTTCAAAGTTCTGGACGACAATTTAAAAATCGTCTCCGGATTTTTGACAACGACTCATGCGGTGACCGCCAGCCAAAGTCTTTTGGATGACGCCGGAAAAAAAGAAGATCGAGCCCGATCCGCTTTCACCAATACGATTCCTTCAACGACGGGAGCCGCTAAAGCGGTCGTCAAAGTCATACCTGGTCTAAAGAATAAAATCGACGGGATGTCACTTCGTGTCCCCGTCCCGACCGGATCGATTACTGACATATCTGCCGTCGTCGAAAAAAACACAACGGCCGACGAGGTTAATGAACTTTTTAGAAAAGCGGCCGACGGACCGATGAAAAATGTTTTGGCTTTCGAAAAAGAAATCCTTGTGTCATCGGATTACATCGGCTCACCCTATTCATGCACTTTTGATGCCAACTACACCAAAGTCGTCGCCGGTAATTTGGTCAAGGTATTCGGCTGGTACGACAACGAATGGGGTTATTCGACGAGATTGGTAGACCTGGTTGAAAGAATGACAAATTATGTTTAAAACCCGTTAACCTGTTAACGCGTTAATGAGTTAACGAGTTCAATATGAATAACATAAGATACATTGACGAAGTAACGATTAAAAATCAGGCCGTCCTCGTCCGTGTCGATTTTGATGTCTCTTTAAATCCTGATTATTCCATTGCCGACGATTTTCGAATCAGACAAAATCTTCCGACTCTGAAATATCTTTTGAAAAACAACAATCGTTTAATCTGTGTCGCCAAACTTAATAGACCCAAAGTCCGCGATCCTCAGCACTCGCTAAAACCGGTTGTCAAAAGGCTTCAGGAATACCTGCCTGACCGTAAGATCACATTGGTAGACGATTTCATGACCTGCAGCCCGGAGATTTTCAAAAATCAGAAACCAGAAGAGATTCTTGTTTTGGAGAATATCCGTTTTTATCCTCAAGAAAAAGACTATTCGACTATGTTCGCCAAAAAACTAGCCGGTCTTGCCGAAGTTTTCGTCAACGACGGATTTGCTGTATGCCATCGGACAGATACTTCGGTCATCGGACCACCCAAATTCATCCCCGGATACGGTGGTCTCCTTTTGAAAGATGAAATCAAAGCCATTTCTCAGGCGATCGACAGTCCGAAAAAGCCTGTCGTCGCCATCATCGGAGGCGCCAAAGTCTCGACAAAAATCGGACTCGTCAATAAACTCATGAAGATCGCCGATTACCTTATCATAGGCGGAGGTTTGGCCAACACTTTCGTCTGTGCACAAGGCTTAAATATCGGCGCCAGTTTCTGCGAATACGAATCGGTGCAAATCGCCCGTAAACTTTTGGCTCAAGCCAAGGGAAGCCGGGCTTTTATAGTTCTACCCGTCGATGCCGTCATCGCTTCAAAAAAAGACGACAAAGAAACCCAGGTCGTAAAAATCAAGGACATTCCAAAAGAACGATCCATTTTCGATATCGGTCCGGAGACTATGGCGGAAATAGGCGGCATCATCGCCAAAGCAAAAACGATCATTTGGAACGGGCCGGTAGGATATTTCGAAAACCCTGTCTTTCGCCAGGGTACGGACTTTATCTATTATTCAATAACTCAAAATCGCCAGGCGACTTCCCTGGTCGGCGGCGGCGACACTTTATCGGCGATATCAAAAAAGGAATATTTGGATAAAATAACCCACATCTCGACTGGTGGAGGGGCGATGCTTGAATATATAGAAAAAGGGACACTCCCCGGAATCGAAGCGCTTAAACAATAATATATCGACTTACTGAACCAGTTCTATTACTTTGTCAACCGCTCCGGGGGAAACAACGGTGACAATCGATTTACTTTTCAAAATCGACGGTAACTTATTTTTGCCGATAATTTCTTTTCCTCTTATCCAATATAGCTCGAGATCCAGGTATGTATTCTCGTTCCAGAAACTTTCTATGGTGGCACTCGGGAAAATGAAAATCATCCCGTCGGCACCTTTAAGTTCGCTTTTTTTTCTATAAAACATCAGCCCCTTCTCCCATTGAGCCTGTGTCGTGGCTGTCAGCAGTCTGTAAGTTTTTCCGTTCAAAATATAGTCAACCGTGTTGGCTGGCGGTCTGAATATTTTTTGGGTTATAAACGCAAAACCTATCAGGATGACGATGGCTCCGATGAAGATGTATATTTTTTTCATGTCGGAGCGGGCAGACTTGAACTGCCGACCTTGCGCTCCCAAAGCGCACGTTCTAGCCATCTGAACTACGCTCCGTAATCCTTCCTGTCTATTATAACATCTCGCCTGTTATAATTATTGCTTCCCTACTAATATAAAAATCGTATGAATAAGAACCGCAACCTATTGATAATCGTTCTCATTGCCTTGGTGAATATGCTGGGTTACGGCATCGTCATCCCCATTTTGTACGCATATTCAAAGAGATTTGGCCTGAACGATTTTCAAAACGGACTTCTTTTTTCCATATACTCGATCTGCCAGTTCGTGTCGACGCCCATCATAGGTCGCTTGTCCGACAGGTACGGTCGGCGACCGATGCTTTTGATTTCGATTATCGGCACTGCTGTCTCTTTCTTTACGATGGCTCTCGCTCCTAATGCAATTTTTTTATTTATCGCTCGAGCGATAGACGGATTGACGGCCGGCAATATCCCGGTTGCTTTTGCCGTCATTTCTGATTCAACCTCACCGGACGAAAGGGCAAAATCATTTGGCTTCATTTGGGCCGCGCTTAATTTCGGATTTGTCTTCGGTCCCGCTACAGCCGCATTTACCGTCGGCCTTGGAGCATCCGTCCCATTTTTTATTGCTGGGGCGATTACGCTGGTCGCCGTTGTTATGACCGCCATCTATCTCCCAGAGACCAACAAACATATGAGGGAAATCGAAGATAAAAAACTTTTCGATCTGCCAAAACTTTGGCACACTCTATTCGACCCCGATTTAGGTGAGGTATTTATCATCACATTCGTATTTTTTCTCGCTTTTTCCTGTGCTCTCATTTACGGTTTCCAACCTTTCACGATGAAGATCTTGAAAGTCAGTCAGACCGAAAACGCCGTTCTTTTCACGATCTTTGGCATCATCGGTTTAATTTCCCAGACGTTTTTAGTCGGTTATGTTTCCAAGTCCTTTGGGCTAAAAAAAGCTTTTTCAATTTCGATTCTTTTTACTGTCATCGCCTTTATCATCATGTTTGTCTCCCGATCGGTATTCATTTTTATCGTCGGCATGATCGTTCTTGGACTATTCAACAATATTGTCCAGACGTTGATCCCGACGATTTTATCACAGGAGACCGATGAAAGATCCCAAGGCTCAATTATGGGGCTCAACGCTTCATATCAAAGCATCGGAATGATCATTGGTCCGATATTGGGTGGTGCGATCGCAACCATTGCCATCCCCTTGCCATTCATTGTCGGAGCCGGCTTGGTTTTTGTATGTTTTCTGATTTCTTTTAAAGTACTCAGAAGCGGACTAAAAAAGGAATCGGCCTTTTGATAAGATTATCCTATGAGAAGAAGGGTTATTTATTTTATTATCGGATCGATATTTCTGATGCTGTTTTTGGGCTTTACTTTTTTGGCCAGAAGTCAAATTTTCAAACAATTCGACTTCGATACGACCGTTCGCCTTCAAAATCATATTCCCAAAAAGTTTGATACGATTTTTTCCGTATTTAGTCTCGTGGGAAGCGTCGAGGTTGTTAGCCTGGTGATCCTCGCGACAATTATTGTCAGTAAAAAATGGCACGCTCTTTTGATATATATTCCTTTTTTTACGGCTCACGCCGTCGAGATTCTCGGTAAGGCTATTTTCCATCACCCGGGACCGCCCTTCATGTTTTTTAGGTACAATATAAATTTCCTTTTCCCGTCAAGTTATGTCCAACCAGGATCATCCTACCCTTCCGGCCATAGCTTAAGAGCGCTTTTCCTAACGCTCATTTTCGGATATCTTGTCGCCACAAGCAAAAAATTATCGAAAAATTTCAAACTGATTTTTTATTTACTTTTGATATTTTACGATGTCATCATGCTTACATCCAGAGTCGTCCTAGGAGAACATTGGACGACCGATGTCGTAGGCGGCGCTTTTCTCGGAATCTCGGCGGGATTTTTTGCTTTTATATTTCTTTAAAATTATTCATTACAATGTTTTAAAACATTGTAATAGTAAAAATTTTATTTATAAGTGGTCTCGTGGGGATTAAGGACTAAAGGGTAAACGTCTATGGCGACCTCTTCGTAGGGATGAACTTTTTTTATCGCTTTAATTATTTTCTTCAAATCATTTTTGTAACAAACTGTTTCTATTCTCTCTTCGACGACTTCTTCAAGTTTGCCGGCTCGACCGATAGTCGGATGGGCTGTCGGTAAGGGGATAAAACGTCCTATTCCTTTGACGGAAAAACTGTTGTAAATGTAGTCGCCGATGATTCCGGCACCGGCATCGGCCATTGCTTTCCGGACAATATCGGCATGGGTCTCCGGAACAAAAACGACCAGTTTGACAGTTTCTTTTCTCATAAGTATTTATCAAATTCTTTTTTATAGTGGTCGAGAGTATATTCGGCGCCGGTATGAAGAGGTTTCGGTAAAGCGTTTAATCTGAACCATCCAAGTTCCTCCATCTTTCGCGGGACTCCCAGGATTACTTTTTCCCTATCGACTTTTACGACGAATGTAACAATTAACCAATGAGTTCGCGTGCGTTTCTCTTTTCTTAAAAGCGAGTGAGCCGGAAGCTGTTTTTCGATAATTCCTTTGACGCCATACTCTTCTTTTATTTCCCTGAGGACTGCTTTCTCCAGAGTCTCACCCATTTCGACTCGTCCACCTCCAAAATCCCAGCGTCCTTGTTCGTCCCGGCAGTATTTAGACCTTTTATGAAGAAGAAAATCTTTGCCGTCATGGCAAAAAAAACTTACCGAAACACCGATAAAATCTATTCCCGGTTTCATACGTTACTGTGTATTAAAAATCCCTGCGCTAGATCTCTGAGTTTCGCTTCGTGGTCTATGGCCGTGACAAAATAGGTTGCCATCAAGACTCCGCGGGCTCCGACTTCGACTGTTTGTCTGGTATCTTTTCCATCCTGGATACCAGCTCCGATGATCAAGGGGTGCTTTAACTTGGCGACCAAGGCTTTTATCTCTTCTTTTTGCTGATCGATCATCGACACCGGACCGGCAATAAGATCGGCTTTTTCGTAGGAGATGTAGTCTATGTCCAGTTGGTCGTATTTTATGACCATTTCCTGAGTCTGACCGATAACCATGGTTTTCAACCCGTATTCTTTGGCTTTTGCCACGGTGGCAACCACTGTTTCTTCCGGAATTTTGTGTTCGGAGTGATTTATCAGTACCCCGGTGGCCCCGGCTGTCTTGACCGAATATGGGGAAATCCAGCCGGTATTTTTTCCCGGATCGATCGGATCGATGTGTTGAGCCCAGACCTCGATATCCAATTCCTTTTTTATCCTGTAGATCTCAGTCGCTTGAGCGACGGCGACGATGGGAACACCTGATTCCGAACCGACTTTTTTCACGGAAGATAAAATACTAATGCCGTTGTCACCCGTCGACTCTTTATATGTTTTTAAAGCCAGGAAAATCATAGTGTGTATTATAATAAAACTGTTAAACATTTAAACGGTTAAATCTTAAAAAAACAATTAAACTATTAAATTCTTAAACATTAGACTTATTTATAGTTTAAAAATTTAAAGTTTGTTTAATTGTTTAAGACTTAACTGTTTAATGTTTTTTTAAATCATGAATAAAAAAATACCTAAGAATGTTATCATCCTCGGCATTGTCAGTTTTTTCAACGATCTTTCCTCCGAAATGGTCTACCCGATTATTCCGATATTCCTGACGACCGTCCTCAAAGCTTCTGTTCCCGTCGTCGGTCTCGTCGAGGGAGTCGCCGAAGCGACCTCAAGCATCTCCAAATATGTATTCGGGACATTGGCCGATTATTTTAAGTCGCGTAAGCCTTTCGTATCGGTCGGATACTTCTTGACAGCAATATCCAAGATCTTAATCGGCTTGGCCCAAAGTTGGCCGACGGTATTGATTGGACGTTTTTTCGATCGAACCGGCAAAGGAATTCGGACCGCCCCCCGCGATAGCATTCTTCTTGAGAACACCCAACCGCATAATAAAGGTTTTATATTTGGATTCCATCGAGCACTCGATAGTATCGGAGCCGTTTTCGGACCTATCCTTGCTCTCGTGTTTCTATACCTTTTGAAGGAAAATATGCGTTGGATATTTTTTATCGCTTTTGTTCCATCGATGATAGGAGTGTTGCTTTTGATATTTTTTGTCAAAGAAAAAAAACACGTTATAGAGAAAAAGAAAGAATTCGTAAAAATAAATTTCCGAGCTCTTCATCCTTCCTTGAAGCTTTTTTTGGTTGCTAGTTTTATTTTTTCCTTGGGTAATAGTTCCGACGCTTTTTTGATTCTCAGGGCCCGGAATCTGGGCTTCAGCGTCCTTTTGACCACTTTGTCCTATGTCGTCTACAACATCTTCTACACGGTATTTTCGACTCCGGCCGGAAGTCTGGCCGATAAAATAGGAGCTAAAAAGGTGTTTGGAATCGGATTGTTGGCATTTGCCGTCGTCTATTTCTTTTTCGGATTCATCAAACATCCGGTTCTCATATGGGTCCTGTTTGCCGTCTACGGAATATATATCGCTTTTACCGACGGAGTTTCAAAGGCTTACGTCGCCGAATTTATCAAGAAGGAGGAATCAGGAAGCTATTTCGGTTTTCATCAGACACTTCTTGGGATCGGAGCTTTTATAGCGTCGGTTGTAGGAGGAATTATCTGGAATGTCATCCATCCGGATGCTACCTTTTATTACGGCAGTCTTATGGCGGTATTGGCGCTTTTAACCTTTATTGTCTTCAGCCCGAAAAAACAAGTTATATAAAGGGATAAGAATAAAATACTGTACCGGCCAGAAAACAAAAACCAATGCTGGAACTTTAAAAAGGGAAATGCCGGAAAACGGAACGTTGTCGTAGACCCAGGCGGACAAAAACGAATTGTAAAATTCGAAAATAAAAGCGGTCGCCGACGCGGCGATTACCGCTTGAAAAAGAAAAAATAACGTCGTTTTTCCTTCCTTTTCTATATACAATGACTCGATAAAAAACCAAAAAAACAGAGCAAACACAACAAATAGATACACGGGGGTACCGCTTGTAAAATGTCTACCAATGAGGGCCGTCAACGTCGTTGGATAGGTCGACATAAAAACGATTGGTATCAGGACGATTATACACGCTATCCAACAATATCTGAAAATCTTAGCCGCTTCAACAAGCTTAGGGCCGGCTTTTTGTTTGTTGTTTCTTATCAGGTTGGAAGTCAAC
>JAJYIX010000020.1 GCA_021789865.1 bacterium | reverse complement strand
TTTTCCAACTCGACCGTCTCTTTTTTTTTTGGATCCGATGTCGGCTTTTTGCAAGATACTGTCAAGCTTCTTTTTGAGTTCGTTCCGGTCTTCCATATATGAATGACTTGTTATTTGAAGTCGCTGCCGACGATGATGACCACATCGGCCGTCGAACTGTCGGCGAGTGAAGCTGATGATTTCGGTTGGGAAACGTAATCTTTTAAGTCCGATTCAATCATTGGTATGGCCGAAGAAAGCGATTTTTTAACTTGTATTTCCGTTACCGTGTAATTAAAGTTGTCGGCGTTTGCCGTAATGATATCTTGATATCCTTTATTTTTCAAGATGTCCTTGACATCCGAAGCTTTACCGGCAACACCACCACCGTTTAGAATTTTGACTTTCAAATCACTTCGTTTCACGGCCGGGGTTGGCGTCGGAGTCGCCGACGGGGAACTTGTCGGTGTTGGCTCCTTGGTCGCCAGCAGGTTGCTTTTAAAAACCGGCAACTTGACTTTTGACATAAGGACAAATAGTCCAAAAGATAAGACAAACGATACGATGAATATGAAAATTTCTTTTCTCGGCATGCCGATTTTCGGCATACTCATTGATCTTTGCGGTTTGGTCTTCAGGGTATTTTTTATAGCGGTTTGGTCCTTGTTTTCGGATGCGAATATAAAAGCGCCGAATGAGACGTCAAAAGTCAGAATCGGGAACGGTCTTTTTCCCTCGACGACGAGCATTTTGATGTATTCGTCATAGAAGGTCGGAACAATTCTTTTTAGAGGATTGGTCCAAACACCGACGTCCTTGGTAAAAGTGTCCTGCCTGACTTTGTCTGAAGGATCCCCCGACAAAATCAATCGATTCAGTTTCACTCCTTTGGCTTTGAGTTCGTCGACGTATTTTTTGACGACTTCTTCGAGTTTCGCGTCTTTTAGGAGAGAAAGGGTGACTTTTTTTTGTTCCAAGAGTCCGTTGGAGTCATATAGATATCCAGACGCCTCCTCGGCGGTGAGAGTCAGATATAAAATATTTTCCTTTTTTTCCTGTCTCAGAGTTTTTTCGAAAAGTTTAAAGTAGGCGACGCTCTCCGGAATGACGAACTGCATTTTTAAATCAAGAAGAGAAAGAGCTTGATTGTAATTCTGGAGAACTTCCTTATTGATGCCGAAAAAATTAATGACTTTTTCGCCGCCGTTTTCTTTGATAAAAGAGAAAGTCAGACAATCTTCGAGGGGCACCGGAAAGCTTGAACGGGCTTTATCGTTGATAAAAGCGTTCATCGCCGAAGGCGCGATGTCCGCGGGCACCTGAGTTCTCAAGTAATAAAAAGCTTCTTGGGGCAAGATGAGAAAAATTTGGTTATCGGCAATCGATCTTTCACCCGAGTTGGTCAAAGCTTCTTTGATAGCCGATGCCAATAAATCGACGTTGATGACGGCACCGCGATTGATAAAGTCAGTCTCGTACTTTTTTTCGAAAAACGAGGTTTCCTGTTGACCGAGCAAGCTTTTCTTAAGATAAATCAGTTTGACGACATTCTTGTCCAGGTAGAGATAGACCATATACCTTAAATATAAAATATCAAATATCAAAAATCAAATATCAAATATCGGCTCCAAGACTTTATTTGGTGATAAAATAAAGCCATATGGACAATCCGGTTGAAGAAATCAAAGGCAAACTCGATATCGTTGACTTCATCGGATCTTATATTACTCTGAAAAAAACCGGACGCAACTTTCGAGCGGTTTGCCCCTTCCATCAAGAAAAGACCCCGTCTTTTATCATCTCGCCCGAACGCCAGATTTGGCATTGTTTCGGTGCTTGCGGAGAAGGTGGTGACGTTATCAAATTTTTAATGAAATGGGAAAACATCACTTTTTTCGAAGCTTTAAAAGAGTTGGCCCAAAAAACCGGAGTTAAATTGACCAGTTTTGACGTAGAAGATAAAGCTTGGAAGAAAAAGGAACGGTTTTACAAAATGAACTTTCTCGCCACCGAATTTTTCAACTATATTCTTGAAAAGTCGGAAATCGGAAAAAACGCCAGAGAATATCTGAAGGAAAGAGCGATAAGAGAGTCGACGATAAGAAAATTTAAACTCGGCTATGCGCCGTCATCGTGGGATTCGCTAAGGCTATTTTTAAAAAAGAAAGAGTTCAGCGAAGCCGAAGTCGAAGAGAACGGACTTTTAGTAAAAAGTTCGAGCGGTAAATATTACGACCGATTTCGAGGAAGGCTCATTTTTCCGATCATCGATTCCCGGGGAAATATTCTGGGTTTTTCCGGCCGTCTCCTCGATAAAAATGCCAAAGAAGCTAAGTATGTCAATACTCCGGAAACTCCCGTTTATCACAAAAGGGAGACTTTGTATGGGATCAACGCATCACTTGACGAGATAAAAAAAGAAAAAAACGCTTATATCGTCGAGGGCGAATTCGACATGATCACTCCCTATCAGAACGGTCTGACCAACTTCGTTGCAATAAAAGGTACCGCCGTGACGGCCGAACAACTTATCCTTTTGAAACGTTATACCGACAAAATCACGTTGATGCTCGACGCCGATCCGGCCGGACTTGAGGCGATAAAAAGAGGGATAGACGAAGCCGATAAGCTTGGATTCGACATGCGAGTCGTCAGGCTTGAAGGCGCCAAAGATCCCGATGAGGCAGTCAGGACCGATCTTGGCGGATTTAAACAAGCCATCGCCAAGCCGACTTCAATATACGATTTTCTTATCGATTCGGCGGCGGAAAAATACCCTCTATCGGATGCATTCGGTAAAAAAAAGATCGCCGACGAAGTCGTCCCTTATATAGGTAGTATTAATAATCCGGTCGTCAAATCCCACTATATAAAGAAGTTGTCTGACATTCTCGAAGTCGAAGAAGAAAGTATTGAGAGCTTGATCTTCAGATTAAAAAGAGAAAAAAGAAAAAAACCTCCGTACAAACAGGAGGCTCCCGTCAAAAAAAATGATGATAGGGAAGTTGTATTGCAAAAGTACATATTGAGCTATATTTTCCAGGCGAAAGATCCGGTCAAAGAAAGCGCCTTGATCTTTTCGCTAATCGCGCCGGTTGATTTTTCCATCCCCAGTTACCAAAAGATCGCGGAAATTTTTACTTCGTTTTATAAAGGTAACGACAAAAAATTTTCCATAGGCGAATTCGTCAATCAGCTCAATCCACAGCTCAAATCAATCTTTGATGAAATTTATCTTTTTTCGGTCGGGGAAGAAAGACTCGAAGACGAAAATATCAACAAACTCTGTCTTGAATTGAAGCGATTCGCTCTAAAAACGTCGATAAAAAAACTTTTGGGAAGTCAGGAAGGCGAGCAAAATAAAAAAAATCTGTTAGAATTTTCCAACGAACTCAAAGAGGTAGAAAAAAAACTCTTGCCGTTATAGAATGTACTATGCTTAAACACCGGTTGCCAAAGACTTTAAATGAACTTATCGACCAGGGAAAAGATGATGGATTTTTGGTCCAGGACGATATCCTTCTTGTTTATCCACAACCGGAAAAACACGTCGATGAAATAGACGAATTTTTCAACGAAGCCCTTAAAAAAGGCATCGATATCTTCGAAACGGTCTCGACCCGTGACGAAGCCGAGGCCAAGAAGACCACCGAGGAGATAGAAAAAGAACTTGAGCAGTTGGTTGTCCTCAAGCACGGCGAATCTTTGGACCCGATAAAAATGTATCTGAAAGAAATTGGTAAAACACCACTTCTTACTTTTGACGAAGAAATATCACTGGCTAAAAAATACGAAAAAGGCGACCAAAAAGCCAAAGATAAATTGACGAGAGCCAATTTGAGACTGGTTGTTTCGATTGCTAAAAAATATTTGGGCCGCCGTTTGTCTTTTCTCGACTTGATCCAGGAAGGTAATAAGGGTTTGATCCGCGGCGTCGAGAAATACGACTGGCGTCGAGGATATAAGTTTTCAACATACGCCACGTGGTGGATAAGACAAGCGATAACTCGGGCGATCGCCGACCAGTCAAGAACGATTCGAATTCCCGTCCATATGGTCGACCATATCAATCGCTATTACAAAACCCAAAGAAGACTCATCCAAAAACTTGGTCGTGAACCGTCCGTCAAAGAAATCGCTCGGGAAATGGAGATGTCAGTCGATGAGATAGAAAATTTGATGAAGATTTCCCAGCAGCCCAGATCTCTTTCGACCCCCGTTGGCGACGACAAAGAAGCGACCCTCGAACAATTTGTCGCCGATCTGAGCCAACCAACTTTATACGATAAAGTATCAAGAGAACTTTTGAAAGACGCGTTAAATAAAGTCTTGGATACTTTATCGCCCCGGGAAAAGAAGGTTTTGTCGATGAGATTCGGTCTCGAAGACGGTAAACCGAAGACTTTGGAAGAAGTCGGTCGGGAATTCCGGGTCACACGCGAACGCATTCGCCAGATTGAGGCCAAGGCGATAAGAAAACTCAAGCATCCAACCAGAGCCCGTAAATTAAAAGATTTTCTAGAATAGATTTGAAGACCGGTCTACCAAGGCTATCCCGATAGTTTGAACTTAACCCACGGAACTTGTGCATTCGGCTTTCGGGGATCACGGTTGTTCCGATGTGACACCGGTCAAATGGGGTAAGGGTATAGGGGAGTCTCGTCCTGTTGATTTATTCTACGAAAAGCTGTAAATTTTAATTTAATGAAACAGAAAACCACTCCGACACAACGGGCTCTAAATCTTTGGGCGGTCATTTTGATTGTGTGGGCCCTTTATCGGACTTATTTTAAAATGCCGTCGTGGTTTGATGAGTTCGTTGCTAAGCCGCTCGTTTTTGTCCTTCCGGTCGTCTACTATATAAAAAATATCGAAAAAAAAAGCGTTTTATCCGAACTGTATTTAAAACTCAAGCCGAAAAAAATCATCGAAGACGTTGTGTATAGTCTGGCTGTGGCGGTGATTTTAGTTGGATCGGCCGCTTTGGCTTTGTCAATCAGAATGAAAAAACCGACTCTTTTTGTTGGACCCCTGCCGTCGACCGACTATATCATATCGGCCGTCGTTTTGGCTTTAGCGACTGGAATCACCGAAGAAATTTTGTCCCGCGGATTCGTTTTAAAGAAGCTTTATGACGAATCGAAAAATATGTATTCATCGATTTTTTTGTCGAGTATCCTGTTCTTTTTTTTACACGTTCCGATTCTTTTTTCCGATTATCGTATGGTTGGTAATGTTCTTGTGGGATTCATCCTCGTCGACATTATGCTTAGCATCATCAACGGATACTTGTTTATTCAAAGGAAGAGTCTTTTAATGCCGATTTTGATCCACGCGTTTTACAACATAATCGTCGCCATCATCTTCATTTGACGGGCGGCACGTAGATGTCGAACATCTCCTGAGTCCTGATGATTATTTTTTGGAAAGTGGATTTTTCGCTATCGGAGAGTCCGCCGAAGTCATCCGGATAACCGATCAACACAACTTTTTTATTCTGTTCGATGGGGTTCATACTAAAGATGAATTTATCGAATCCCATAACCTGACCGAAACCGTATTGATCAGGCGGGGACAGATGAGCGACTTTTTGGTATTTGGCCGGAGGGTATTTAAGGTAAAACAACAAGAATATGTATGGTTGACCATTCTTGGTCGTAATGTAGAATCGGTCAAACTTATGGTAATTTTCCTTGACGTAATCACCCAATTGTTTATAACCGCACTGCCAATCACGGACGACGAGAGCACGTTTTGGATAATGATTAAGGTAAAAATCCCAGTTGTAAACTACGAGCATCAAATAAATCGCCATGATGGCGATGAAATAAATTTTTTTTTCTTTGAAGGCGGACGATGCTCCGTACGCGGCGATGATCAGGCACGGAATAATGATAAAAAGTGCGCGAGTCAATGATGCATCCTGCCAAGCAAAAATAGCCGACCCCGGTGAGAACAATAATAGGGCCAAAACCAGATAACGCCATTTTTCCTTGTTTTTGAAGATAAAATACAGTCCGACAAATATCAAAGCGTATTCGACGAGTGTGATGGGTCCCATGCCGGGATATCCGAATCGCGGATTTTGATCACCATCCAAGGCCAAAAATTGCGGGGAAAAATAAGTAAAATATTGGTCGGCGACCTGTTTTGCACCGACGACCACACCGTTGTATAAAAACCTCAAACCTCCTTCGACCCGTAGTTCGTAAATCTTCGCCCTGAAGCCAACGTTGTTGTAAAATAAAAGGCTTGAAACTCTCGTCGGCTTGTAAATGACATCCGTCATTTCAAAAAGTACGACGGCCGCCAAGAAAATCAATATATACTTTTTTTTGAAATTCTTTTTTAGGGCCATTATAACCATCACCGCAAGGAAAAAAACCGACCATATCCTGGTCGATTGATAACCAAAAAGGTCGATAAAGAAAGTTGCGACGAAAAGATAAAAATATGAAGCCGTGCCCTTGTTAACATATCTAACAAAAAAATATGTTGCCAACGATAAAAGAAATACGGCCGAGTATGCTTCGTGAGTCTGACGGCCTATAGACTGCAAACCGACCGAAAAGGTGACTAAAAAAGCGGCAATAATCGCCGTCAATTTGTTTTTGAAAAGTTCCAGGGCGAGTAGATATATGACGATTGGGAATAGGACTACGAAAGGAAAATTGACCAGCCGAGCGCCGGTCTCATTTAAGCCCAATGTCGCGATCCAGGGGATATCCAGGTAACTCAAAAGGGGCATTTTGTAGTCACCGAAAGATTTCAATCTGAGAGGCAAAAAAGTACCGTATTCGTCGCGACCGGTTTTTAATATGGAGTAGGCGTTGTAGGCGAAGCTCGCTTCGTCGGCGTTTAGGCAGGGAGGCGACTGGCCCCATTTTACAAAAAAGACGCCAATGGCAAAAACGACGGCAAATCCGAGTAGGAATTTAAATAAATGTTTTTTAATCATTTAAATTGGTTTAGGATCGCCCGGTCCGATTTTATAAATAACTTTGTCACTTTTTGACGTGATTTGATTATCCTGGGAAGCCTCCAGACGGCTTTAACAAAACCTTTAAAAAGAAGTCGATCGCCTTTTATAATTGACCCGAGAATGAGCTTCGGTAAAGACAAAATATGACTAATCAAAAAATCTCCATCGGTCAAGTTTTTCCATTGAAACGTAAATTGGTTCCGGTACACGGTCACCAATACCGAAGATTTATCAAAGTACTTTCCGATCGTCGATTCATGATAATGTTGCACCTTGATCGTCGGAGCGTAGACGATCCGGTAACCGGCTTTCCATGCCCGATAGGAAAGGTCGATGTCTTCCCAGTAGAAAGGTGAATAAAGCGTATCCAGAAGGCCGATTTTCGTGAATATTTTTTTCTTGAATATTGCCGATCCCCCCTCGGCCCAAAAATTAGGAATCGGAGTCGAAGAATAGGATTTCGGGAATAGTTTGCGCGCGTGATTAACCATGCCGTTCTTAAAGTACCCCCGATTGGCGCCGACGAGTTTTCCATCCGATTCATACTGGGCAAACGATACGGCAAAAAGCTTGTGGTCCTTTTTAAAATAGTCCAACGATTTTTTGAAACCGTCGTCTTTGAGGATGACGTCAGAATTCATCATAAATATGTAATTACGGGTCGCTTTTCCGACGCCGGCGTTGATATTGCCGGCAAAACCGAAATTTTTTCGATTGTCAGAGATTTTGGCTTGAGGAAAAATTTTCTTGACTCGGTTGGCAATCTTTTCTTTAGGATAGTCGTTCATGACGATGACCTCACAACCCTCGAGATACGGACCGTTTTTGGATAAATTTCTAAAAAACATGTCGTAATTTTTATAAACCGGAATGACGACAGAAATAGGATATCTTTTCATATGATTTTATGTACTTTTTCTTCCAGTGTTCGATAATTATACATTTTTTTTATTTCTTTCCTCATATTTGCCGTTACCGTGCCTTTCAATTTTGGATCCGAGTTTACTTCGCTCATTGTCCTTATCAAGTCTTCGACAGAGGAAAAAAGGAATCCGGTCCGGCCGTTTTCGACCGTCTCTTTCAGCCCTCCGGCATTGTAGGCCATGACAACGCATCCATGTGAGGCAGCTTCAAGCGGTGTCAGGCCCAGGTGTTCGACCGCCTCCGGATTCTTTTCGTCGTCGATTCCGAATCCGGTAAAGTGCCAGAAATAAGTCGAAAGTCTATAAAGTCTATAAAGTTCATAAAGTCCGATATTCGGTTTGAATATTATCGAAGAGTCGTCTTTGGCTAGTGACTTTAGTTTCTCTAAGTATGGTTTATCTTCTTCTTTCAGTCCACCGGCCAAAATAAGTCTATAGTCGGAAAATTCCAGATGGGCCTTTTTGAGCTTTTTGAAAGCTTCGATGGCAACATCCTGCCGCTTGCTGTGAAGATGGGAAAAAAATCTTCCAACGGACAAGATAATTTTTTCCTTTTTTGCCAGATCAACTTTTTCCGGGATATCGATGATAGGCGGTAGTACGAAAGAGTCAAATCCGAATCTGCCCAACCATTTTTGGGTGAAGTGGGAATGGGTAACGACCTTGTAATTTGCAAGTTTGAGGCGATTCAGGAAACTCAATTTGTATAGTCTTTCGTCCGGGACCATGGCGTAAATGAAATTTTTTTTTGCCGGGGAAAAGAAATAACTTCCGTTGGTCACATAGAAAAAATAGTCGAAAGTCCGCAAAGTCCATAAAGTCTTTAAAGTGTTAAACAAAGAATGTCCCTCGAAAATATTTTTTTTCCACTTCAATGTTTTAAAACATTGAAATGAAAATCGGTTTTTTATCTCATTCGATAAGTCTTTGTCCCAAAAAAAAGTCACTTCGGCGCCTTCTTCGGCAAAAACGGCGATTATCGATAAAATGTATTTTTCCCCACCTCCCAAAGTATCGAGGTAGGGATCATAAAGGGCAACTTTTAGTTTTTTAAAGTTTTTTTTCATAAAGCATTAAATAGGTAATCGTCTTGGAAAAGGCCTGATACATCAATTCAATTATTCCGATAGTTCCATCCATGAATCCGACTTTCAAAACGAGTCTCCGGAAAAGTTCAGCAAAATACTTTCTAAAAAAAGTTACCGTCGATACGTCTCTTCCGGCTTTGTAAAGCAGATCGGACTCGATATCCTCAAAGATAATTGTTTTATCCACCATATTTTTTATGTCACCATGGAAGTAATGTTCCAACGGGGATTTCAGATATCCGCATTCACCTTTAATAGCGGGCGTCGAATGAATTCTTTTTGGCCAGTCAATAAAACACCTTTTATTGATCAACCTCGTCTGAAAATCCGGCCACCAACCACCATGACTCAACCACTTTTTTCGGCCAAAAATATTTTTCCGCGGGACTTTGTAATACGTCGCCGGTGAATGATGGATGGAAGATTTTATTTCCTTTGACAGTTCATCGGTGATTCGTTCATCGGCGTCGACGATGAAAACCCAATCGGTCGAAGATTTTTTGATACCAAAATACCGTGCCAGTTCAACGTACTTGGAATTAGGAAACGAATATACGGTCACTTTGTTTTTACGGGCGATGGTGGCTGTATCATCGGTACTGCCCATATCGACCAAGATAATCTGGTCGGTCAAAATCGCGGCATTTTTTATCGAGTCGACGATTTTTTTACCTTCGTTTTTGGCAAAAATGACGGCGGTAATACTGTTATTCATTTGTAATGACCAAAATAATAAAATCTAAATTCTAAATCGCAAATCCCAAAAAAGCTCTAAATCCTAAGTACTAAATACTAAACTCTAAACAAATTCAAATATCAAATATATCAAAATACATAATTGTTATTACCTTTAATGTTTTTGCTTTTTTAAATATTTATATTGTCTAGGATTTAGAGTTTAGTGCTTAGAGTTTATTTGTAATTTGGGATTTAGGATTTACTATTTTTTAGTCTAGCTTTTAAGTAATTTATCACTATATGAACTTTTGTCCTTAAAGGAGCATACTTCAGGCCGAATATTACCCGGTTTTTTTCCTGATATTTCATATGGAGACTTGATCCGGAGCCTCCGGTCGATTGCGAAGTCTTATGCCAAATGACGATTTTGGGATTGTACATCAGCCTGAAGCCTTTTCTTTTGGCCCGTTCGCAATAGTCACCGTCTTCGAAATAAAGAAAATATTTTTCATCCCAGGGACCAACCTTATCCCAGACTTTTTTGTTGAAACAGAAAAGACACCCGGTGATAAAGTCAGTTTGTTCGATCCGGTCGTATTGGCCGTGATCGACTTCGTCAACGCCGCGATGGACGGTATATGCATTTTTCCAATCGGTTAATCCGCCGGCGTACCAGAAGACTTTCCCCAGCTCGTCTTTACTGTAGCGTATTTGATGGTATTCAAAGCCCGGCGCGTAATATATTTTACCTCCAAAAATGTCATATTTTAGAAATGATTTTTCGACTTCAATAAGAAAATTTTTATCGATGAAAATGTCATTATTCAAAACACAATAATTTGAAATACCCATTTCCATAAAATGCCTCACGCCGACGTTGACTCCATATGCATAGCCTTTGTTTGGTTTATCTTCCATGATTAAACTTTTGAAATCGTACTTGGAAAAGTCGATCGTCTCTTTTTTTGTCGAAACGTCGACGACGTAGATTCTGGCTTCGGTAGAATTTTTCGCCTCCGCCAGACTTTCCAAGAACTCTTCGGTCAGCTTATATTGATTGTAGTTGATGATAATAATTCCGAACATAATCGGGATTTATATTAGGGAAATTTCCAAAGTTCGACTTTGACGTTATCGGTAATCTTCTTGATCGACAGTAGTTTGGCTCCCTGTGGGATGTTGTCTTTCCTGAACTGATCAATCCGGAATTTGTACTGGTCGTTTTCGATCACATAAAAGCATTTGTCGTCGACGTATCCTTGGCCGATACTTTTTATTTTCCCAGTTCGGACATAATAGTCGAAAAGATAGTCGTAGGTGTATGGGATGATCGGCGGAGTGTAGACTCGAACGCAAATGCTTTGATGGTTGGCGGCCGTTTCGAGATAATTGAGCGTCTTCAATTGTTCGCGCATGCCGACGTCGGCGACCGGTTGGCGATTGTTAATGTCTTTGGCGAACGCGTAAAAATTGAAGGCAAAAAGAAAAAATAAAATCGCCAAAGGCAGAAGTTTAACATATTTATTTTTGGCTTGATTAATCGTCGATAGACTTATGGACATGAAGACTATAAAGTACAAAGATAGCCCTTCAAAATAATTGGTCCAAAAAATGTCTCGATAAAAAAATGAAACTGCAAAAAGCGCGGCAAGAAAAATGATGAGGAACTTTACAAGCATTTTCAAACGAGAGGAAGACTTTTTAAATACAAAATAAATCCCATAGATTGAAAGAAGCACAAAGATAAGGATGATCACCGGACTTGATGCTGGTAAAGAACCGCCGAAATAATAGTTAAATATACCGATTCGGTTTGTCACTATCGATGAAAAAGACTGTGGTGAATGAAGTTGGGGGTGGAGGAAATAACCCAGGAAAGTCCTCGTTTGTAGAAAATGATTTTTCAGTTCGAAAAGAATTCGAGGTCCAAAAGGAATGACAAGGCCGGTTAATGAATAAATAAGGTTCTTTTTTTCGCCGAAAAAATTCTTAATTTGACCGGTTAGAACCAGTGTTATAAAAAATGCCGGTATCGTGAAAATACCAAAAGGCACTTCGGCCTCGAAGATGTTGCCCAGACTGAAAAAAATCAAAAATAGATAGATCGGTTTTTTTGTTTTGAAAAATTCATAAAGAGAAAAAATCCACAGAAGGATAAAAGGAAAACCGATGACGCCGTTTATAGCGAAAGACGACATGGATATGAGGTATGACGATCCGGCAAAAAGAATCGAAAACATCAAAGCCGGTAATAGGCCGACTTCCTTCTTGAGAAAGTAGGAAAATCCGGCCAATTCAATTAAACTTATGAAAATTAGCATGGCCGAAAATCCCCACGGAGCACCGTTGAATACCAAATAAGCGACGGCCAGAAAATAATACCACCAAGCGCCATGGAAGACGCCATCCAACCCGCCTGCCGGCGGGCCGATAAAAGTCAGGCGATGGTTGACGATGATTGATTGAGCCTTCAAAAAGTCCCTTCCTTGATCAAACGTATAAGGAAAAGTTTGATTAATTAAAGGTTTTAATCTAAAATAAAAAAATAAAAAGAGAATGAGTAAACCAAAAAAAAGCGGACCCCAGGTACGGACGAACTTCATAGGTAAATTATATAAAATAAATCCCGTTTATTGCCTTTATTTTGTTATTTTGGTTCTATTTTCAATCTATTCATATACTCAGATAGATTTGAATTTGACTCTTTTCAATCATCCGTGGTGGAACAACTTCAGAAGTTTTGTTATTCAGATCGGGTATTTCCAAAGAAACCTGTCGGTGGCGATATATCTTTTTTTTATCGCCGCTCTTTTTGTCTTGCAATTCTTTGCCCTGAAAAAGAAACTGTCGGGATTGAAGCTCGCCGTCGTCATCGGTGGCATCTGTCTTTTTTCCTATCCATTCCTGTCGCACGATTTTTTTAACTATATTTTTGACGCACGAATTTTGACATTTTATGGGAAAAACCCCTATTTTTACAAAGCTTTGGATTTTCCGGCCGATCCTTTTATTAGATTTATGCAGTGGACTCACCGGACCTATCCGTACGGACCGGTATTTTTGCTCGTCACGGCTATTCCGTCATTTCTCTCATTTGGAAAATTCATTTTGAACTATTTTCTCTTCAAGGCAATGTTTGTCTTTTTTTATCTATTGATGGTCTATTTTACCGATAAAATAAATAAAAAATGGGCACTCATTTTGGCGGTCAACCCCTTAATTATTGTCGAAGGCCTGATGTCGTCCCACAACGATCTGGTTGCCCTATCGCTTTCTTTAATCGGGGTGTATTTCATTTTCCGGGAAAAAAATCTCCCGGCAAGACTGTTTTTAGTCTTATCGGGAGGCATAAAATACGCGAGCCTACCTTTGATAGTTCTGTCAAAGAAATATAAATTATTTAATTACGTTGCCCTCTTGGGGATTGTCGCCGGATTTATTTACCTTATCAAGATGGAAATTCAACCGTGGTATTTTTTGATGCTTTTCAGCTTTATTCCTTTCATGGAAAACTTGGTCGTCGGACTTAATATCTTTTTTGCCGGCCTGTTGTTTTCCTATTATCCTTATGTGGCGTACGGCGGATGGGACAAGCCGTATAAGGTCGCCGTCAAGCACGACATCATCATCGCATTTGCCGTCCTCAATTTAGTTTATTTTGGATTCTTAAAGCTTCTTAAACCTAAGAAGACCGACTAGTTCGCTGACGAACCCCTTGCCTTTCTGAAGATAAATCGCCAGAAGATATACACCGGCGCCCCCGACGATGGCCGATATCAAGTACAAATAGTTATTGACGATAATTTTATTAAAAACAAAATAAGCGATCCCGATGAAAAGCGTCATCGCCAACGTCGCCAATGCCGGTTCTTTATAAGCGGCCGACAAAGAGAATTCGGCGCTTTTCTTGGCCTGGATCAGGACGAAGATAAACGTAAGAGACATGATAAAAAAAGCAAGGCTGACACCGTTGTAACCCATAACGACGATTGAAGGTGGGACGAGAATCCATGTAAGTGCGATCCACACGATCATGAAAAGCAAGGTCGTTTTTATTTTCCCAACGGCGTTGAAAAGATTGATAAACGGGGAATAAATGCTGACGAAAAGTGCCGACAGCGAGAAGAAATAAAAAGAAAAAAGCGCCAGATGCCATTTGTCATAGTAGCCGGGAATGACTTTGAGAACGGCTCCGAAGACAAACATTGCCCCGACGATGGCCGGAAATATCATGAAGTTTTCGTAGAAAAGTATCTTTTCGATACTTTTTTTGAGCCAGTCCTTTTGTTTTTGGAAATTGGAGAAAATCGGGAACGCAACTCTGTTTAAGTTGTCAGAAATCAATCTGATGGAAAATTCGGCGTATTTTTTGGCAAAAACGACGATCCCCAGATCTTTAAACCCTATCGCTCCGCCCAAATAGATTATCAATAAGTCGTCTTTTAAAAAGGACAAAAATGAATTGCCTTGGAATGGTATGCCAAAACTCAAAAGGGCCTTGGCCGACTTCCAGGAAAATTTGAATTTTGGCATCCAAGGTTGCATAAAGTAGATCATCACCGTGCCGACTATGGACTGAGCGATGACGGCAATAATGAGACTGTAAATGTCATAACCCAAAAGGGAAAAGACGATGACACAGAGGTAAAAAATGATATTTTCGATGAGCTGGACGGTGACGACTTTGTATATTTTGATTTTTTTTTCAAGCAATACCGACGGTACCGTCTTCATCGAAAGAAAAAAGAATGAAAAAAGAATCGACCAGTAAAGGTAAACGGCGCTATGGGGGAGATCTTTGTAGAATTTAAAAAGATAGCCGGTTAAAAAATACCCGGCGACCATCGTCACGATTGACAGAACGAATTGGATGATAAAAACGGTCGACAGGTCGATTTCTTCGAGTTTTGGTTTTTGAATAATAGCCGCTCCCAACCCAAGGTCGGTAAAGTAGTTAAAAAAAGACATCATCGCCAATACGGTGTTGTAAACGCCCAGAAGATACATACCCGACTTAATCGTCAGGATAAAAAAAGCGGCAAAACCTAAAGCGGCAGAAAATGAGCTTTGAAAAAAAAGGCTTCCGGCCGATAAAGCCCCCCTTTTTTTTATCTCTTCAATATCATTTTCCATAGGTTTAGTCTTCACTTAAACACTTCATACCTTTTTGTCGCCTGGTCGGAATGACAAGAGCTAATTTCTGTAATATAATTTCCTTTGTTATGCTCAAAAACTGGAAAAATACCATTTTGGAAATAGCAATCCTTCTAATTATAACAGTTCCCAGCTTCACGAGCCTCATCAATAATCATTATTTCACGATGCACGACGACCAGCACGTGGCCAGGTTATATTTATTGGACCAAGGAATTAAGCAAGGAACTCTTTTCCCGCGTTGGGTAGGGGAGCTTGGCTTCAATTTCGGCTATCCGCTTTTCAACTTTTATCCGCCACTTGTATATTATGTTGGCGAATTTTTCCATCTTTTCGGAGCGGGCCTGGTGATGTCGGTCAAGCTGACTTTTATCTTGGGATTCATTTTGGGGTCTATCGGAGTTTTTTATTTTTCAAAAAGACTGATTGGAAGATGGCCGGCTTTTTTAGCGTCGACTTTATATACTTATTTTTTTTACCATAGCGTCAATATCTATGTTCGAGGAGCTCTGGCGGAATTTTTCAGCATGGCCGTACTTCCTTTCGTTTTTTTGGCCCTCGACAGTCTTTACAGAAAACCGAACGTCAAGTCGGCGCTCATATTTGGTTTTACTTTGGCCATCTTGATACTGACTCATCCGCTGATAGCTTTTCCGGCGACGTTTTTCATAGGCTTCCTCTCGATATTTTATTTTTTCAGTGCGAAAGAAAAACTGGTTTTTGTAAAGAATCTTTTTTTCGGGAGTCTTTACGGACTCTCGTTATCGGCCTTTTTCTGGCTCCCTTCATTGCTGGAAAAAAAATACACCATGGTCGATACGCTTTTGACTCATGAACTGGCCAATTACAAAATCCATTTCGTGTATCTATCTCAGTTTTGGTATTCACCTTGGGGATATGGTGGATCGGTCGCGGGGACAGCCGACGGAATGACTTTTCAACTCGGTAAAGTTCATCTCCTTTTTTTGGCCGGATCGGTGGCCCTTTTTTTTATTTATTTATTCCTGAATAGAAGGAACTTTGATGCCGTCAAATATTATTTGTTATTCATATTTTTACTCATTTTCAGCCTTTTTATGGCCTCGACTCCGTCACAATTTATCTGGTCAAAAATCCAATATCTTTGGTATCTCCAATTTCCGTGGCGTTTCCTGACATTCGCTTGTTTTTTTATAAGTGTTTCCGCGGCCATGTCAATTTTTTTCCTGCAAGAAATGGTCTCTAAGTACATAAAAAAAATCAACTGGCTTATCCCCGCACTATCAATTCTGGTTTGTCTTGTAGTCATCTACAAGTACCACAAATACTTTGTCCCTCAACACTATGTCGATAAGAGCGAAAAAGCCCTGACCAGTTTTTCTGAAATCGCCTGGAGGGTAAGCAAGACTTCTTTCGAATTTTCGCCTCTTGGAATAAAGACGAGAAATACGAGTATCGGAACGAAGACCATTGGATTGACCGAAAACGAGTTGAAAACCACACCTTTTGAAGTAAAAGGCATTGAATCCGGGAAAGTGAGCATTACCTCCAAAGTCAATACTTTTTCCGACCGGGAATATGCGGTCGTCGCGTCAACACCTTTTACTTTAAGATTAAATACTTTTTATTTTCCCGGATGGCAAGCATATGCCGGAAGCAAGAAGCTGGTAATCTCCGACAACAACGACTATAAATTGATGACGGTCAATTTACCGAAGGGACAATACGACCTCAGATTTTTATTTACCGATACTCCCGTCCGGAGTTTTGGAGATTATGTTTCAGTCACTGCGCTCATAGTGGCGATCTTATACTTCATTTTAAAACAACGAATGAAATTCGCATCAGTCAGACCCGGATTATAGATTCATGCCGTTTTATTTGACGAAAATTGCTTATAAAGAAGCTCTGCAAACGGATATTCAGACCTCTAAAGCCGGCACCGCCGGTTGTGAACACCTTTTTTCCCAGATAAAATTTACTCATGAGTTATTACTTGGTTTTTTCGAGACGGAAAAGATAATAAGCGCTTTCGCCTCCTGGTTTTTCGTATTTTTTGACAAAAGTTATCGGCCAGTTTTGGGGAAAAGTCTTTCTTTGGGAAAAAACGACATAGACATCGTATTGCCCGATATATTGCTGATTTTCTTCAAGTTGTGGCAGATCGAGAGGCCAGTATCCCTTAATCTGGATTTTATCGCCGGGCAAAAGGAATACGTTGAGCATGTCGCTTATGAGGCCGAAGTTACCCTCGGCGACCAAGATAACTGGTTTGGTCTGTGACTTTTCCCGAGCGAAGCCCATTATCTGTCGGGTTCCTGTTCCGGCGCAAGCTCCAGTGACGTATTGGCCACGATCGATTTCCGGAAAAGGCAACAGGGGGGGATTAAAGATTATTATTGCTCCGTAGTAGATTGAAACCGCCAGAATAGCCGTCATAAAAAACCACTTGATTGCTTTGTTTTTTAATTCGCCAATGAGGTAGGCGGCGCAAAGCGTCAGGATGGTTCCGTAAAAGATAAGGTAACGGGGAAAAATCACCTTGGCCATGAAAGCGATCGCTCCAAAAGTAAGCATAATTATCACAAAAAAGTAGATTCCCAGTCCGGGGCGCTTTTTCAAAAGCAAGGCGAGTCCGGTAATACCGACCAGGCCGATTACATATCCCAATTCGCCAAATACATACTCGGGTATTATTTGAATGTTGTGTCCGAAGACCGAAAACGGGTTTTTCAAAAATTCCGGTATCGTCATCACAAAAGTATCGTTTTTTGCGGTGATAAAGTGCATAAAAGGCGACAGCCTTTGAATATTGTAAATTACGAGTGCCAAAGCGGCCACCACCCCAAGGAGAATGAGGTAATTTATGGTTGTCATGATGATTTTTTTCTTAGATTTGAAAAATGCCACAACCGGGGAGAAGACCGACAGAGCCAAGAACATTTTTGACGTCGATTTGGTCAACAAAGCGAGTCCGGATGTGATTCCGAAAAGCAATGCCAAATCCAGTCTGATGTTGTCGACCATGACGATGGAGAAGAACAAAATCCATATGAATCCGGTATTGACGGCTGAGTCGGCCATCGCCATCCGATCATAAAAAAGGAAATAAGGAGTGACGATGTAAAAGAGACTGCCGATGTAGGCGGTCTTTTTTCCGAAAAGGTAAAAGAGGATGAAAAATACGCCAATAAGTGATAAAAATCCGGCAGTCACTCCGAAAAGTCGGCCGGCCAAAAGCGCGTTGGTCGGGAAAAGCTTCAAAAAAGGAATCGTCGCCCAGGTCTGCAAAGGTTGACGTCCGTCGGTCAGGGAAATAAATCTCCACGTCGCATCCGATTTGGCGACCTGGGCCCAATGAATGTAAATTCCTTCGTCGCAAAAAATTGGCATCTTTTCGATGTTGGCAATTCTGGTCGCCAGATAAAGTGCCACCAGCAAGACGATTAAGACGACATCGATGAGCTTAAAATTCTTTTTGAAAAAACCGATTATTTTTTGAATGTCAAACATTATTTCCTATTATACAAATAAAAATCACCGAAATTTTTCAATAAATGTAAATGATTATTACTCATCAAACCGAGATCATTTTTATCGATGACGAAACATTTGCCGGTATTGAGTACCGGTGTAAAATCGGCGACGTGATAGTAAAAATTGATTTTTTTACCAAAATAATAAATCATCGACGGATGACTTCCCCACCACTTGGTAGTCGTAATCGACAAACCGAGTTTATCTAAAGTGGCAAAACTTTGACGGCTATCTTTATCCATTAAAAGCTCAATCTCCGGGCATTCAGATCGAGCGTAGAGCGACAGATAGTAATACGATTCCGGTTTGGAGTAATTGGCATTCCATACATTAGTTACTACAAAGTCTTGGTAGAAAAGACCGGCGACGATTAACACTCCAAAAATGATAACTAGCGACTTTTTCTTGACTAAACTAACCCAAGCGATGGAAAGGAAGGCAAATTCGGCGGCTGCCGGATAGAAATACCAGAAAATCTTTGTCTTGACGATGTTAAGAAAGATGAACCACGGCAGAAGATAAAAAGCGACAAGAAGCGTAGCGTCCTTGGTTTTTTTTCTGAAAAATTGAATGAGGAAAGCCAGCCCGCCCACAATAGCCAACCAGAAAAAATACCCCATTTGAGCGGCTGCCAGAGTGATATAGTAAATTCGGTCGCCGAAATGGAACTCCAAAGACGAAGTGACTCTTCGGAAATGGGATTCGATGATGTGCTGTTCCCAAAACCGCCCTTTGAAAAAGAAAAGCATGACGACGTACCAGATGGACAACAAAAGCCCCTGGAGGACGAGTTTTGTAAAAATTTCCTTCAGTTTTTTTTGGCCGATTTTTTTTGAGAAAAATTCATAAAGATAATAAGCGCCGATGATGCCCAAAGGATAAAAGCCCAAAAGGGATTTTGACATGACGGCAATGAATATAAAAATAAAACTCAACCAAAAGTTTTCAAAAAAAACGATATAGCCGAGCCAGCCAAGAAGAAGAAATATGTCGAGATTGACGGTTACGGCCCTCTGAAGGAATATCGGTGTAAAAGCGGTGATGGCGACAACTAAAGTTGATAAAATTTGATTTTTCAATACCCTTTGATATAGGACGTACATCAAGCCCATGACGACGGCGGCGATGGCCAGCGTGAAAAGCCTCGTTGACACCTCCGGTGGAAAGGTGGTCGTCGACCACTTTGTTATCAGTCCGTAGACCAGAATAATAAGCGGTGGTTTGTCAAGCCAAATTCTTCCCTGCCAAAGAGGGACGAGACTTTTCGCGTTGACCATTTCGAGCCCGCTTCTAACGTATATCGATTCGTCCCAGTCGTAAAAAGGTGTCGGGAACCTGACGATTTTATATGCGGACGCAAAAAAGAAAACGGCAATGAAAAGAATTACAAGCCAGTTTTTTCTCATTATTTTCCTAGTTTAATTTTTAACTGGTTAAGATTTTCTTTAATTCCGAAGGCTTGGGGAAAGACGGTGTTTTGGTAGAGAAAATAAGTCCTTATTTCATACGTCATGGAAAAAGCCGTGACAAAAAACAGTAAAACGACAAATACTGTTTTGTATTTTTTTAGGCGATCGGAAACGATAAAGTCGTATACGATCCTTCCGGAAAAATAAACAACCGCCGGAATTGCGGTCACCGTCCGAAGCATATTCGGGTTTTCCCACGGATAGGTAAGGACGGTCGGTATAAGGGCAACAAAAAAATAAAAAAGAAACGTCCGGTTGTAGATATTTTTGAATTTTAAAAGAGAATATATAAAGCCAAGAATAAAGATGATTCCGAAAATCGGGTTCAAAGCCGGCTTAAGGGGATAGTTCTGCCGGCCATTGACATCGCCTTTGA
>JAJYIX010000019.1 GCA_021789865.1 bacterium | reverse complement strand
CGATGTGGTCATCATCGTCGGCAGCGACTTCAAATAACAAGTCATTCATATATGGAAGACCGGAACGAACTCAAAAAGAAGCTTGACAGTATCTTGCAAAAAGCCGACATCGGATCCAAAAAAAAAGAGACGGTCGAGTTGGAAAAGAAATCTTTGGCACCGGACTTTTGGTCCGATCCGAAATCCGCCGCTTCGACCATGAAGACGATTACCGAGCTCAAACGCGAAGTGGAAGACCTGGAGATGATGCAGATCCTCTTCGAAGAAGGCGACTTCAAAGAAGCGGCCAAGCTGATAAGCAAGTATGAAATTCTTCTCTTCCTGTCCGGTCCTTATGACCGAGGTGGAGCCATTTTTACTATCCAAGCCGGTCAAGGCGGGACTGAAGCGATGGATTGGTCCAATATGCTTTTTCGGATGTATACGCGATATTTTGAAAAAAAAGGGTGGTCTTATGAAGAAATCGACCGAGTCGCCGGTGATGAAGCGGGCATAAAGAGTACGACGATAAATGTCAACGGCGATTTCGCCTACGGTTACCTCAAGTGCGAAGCTGGTGTCCATCGATTGGTTCGCCAGTCCCCTTTCAACGCCGATAAGTTGAGACAGACGTCTTTTGCCTCGGTGGAAGTTTTGCCAATTGTCCAAAATAAAGAAATCGACATCCGGGACGACGAGATTGAATGGCAGTTTTATAGATCGGGTGGACACGGCGGTCAAAATGTCAACAAAGTCGCGACAGCGGTCCGACTCATTCATAAACCAACCGGAATTGTCGTGTCTTGTCAAACCGAAAGATACCAAGGAGCCAATCGCGACAACGCTTTAAAAATCTTGCGGTCCAAACTCTGGCAGATTGAAGAAGAAAAAAAATCTAAGACGATCGCTGGTTTTAAGACTGGTCAACTTGCTTCGTGGGGTCGACAGATTCGCTCTTATGTCCTTCATCCTTATAAAATGGTCAAAGATCTTAGGACAGATTATGAAGAGTCCAACACCGACTCCGTCCTCGACGGAGGAATCGACGGATTCGTCGAAGCCTACCTTAAAAATGCCAAAGATTAAATCTTATCCGACAATTCCTTCGCCTCGTCCCGCTGAGCGTGACTTTAATTGAAAAAACGAGTGTGCGGCTCCTGAATATTTAACGGTTATTTAACTTTCAATCGTTTAAGATTTGATATTTTTTTTATGAACTGTTATTCTTCTTTATATGGAAAATTTAAATACGAGTCCCGTTCAAACGCAAACACAACCTTCTGCGGGCAAGATGAAAATGGTCCCCTTTTTGATCTTGGTTGTCTTGGCCGTCGTCGTCGGAGTCGGAGCCGGTTATTTTTTGAATCCAGCTAAAAAAGCTGTTTCAACGGCCGGTCAAACTACTCAAGGAAATTTGCCGCAGTCAGCTGGAATCGCCGACAAGTCCACTTTTAAAGATACGGCCGAAGGAACTTTAAAAACCGGAGGCATAGACGGTGTCGGAAGTTTCCATTTGGATAGGCCGGGCGGGACATCCCAAACGGTATATCTCACCTCGACTGCCGTTGATCTTTCCAAGTTTGTCGGTCGCAAGGTCAAAGTCTGGGGTCAGACTTATCAATCCGACAAAGCCGGATGGTTCATGGATGTGGGATACGTGGAAGCTCAATAAGACTTCACGTTATTGAGTTAACGAGTTTGCGAGTTAACGAGCTCGCGTGACAACCCGTAAACCCGTTAGCCTGTTAATTTATTAACCGTCATCCTGTTAAATGATAGTCTTTGACAAAGTTACCAAAAAATATCCGCTCGGCAATACCGCTCTCGACGAAGTCTCATTCGAGATACCCGATAACGAGTTCATTTTTCTAGTCGGTCCGTCCGGAGCCGGTAAAACCAGCATTCTAAAACTTCTTCTCATGGAAATGCGGGTGACCTCCGGATCAATTTTGGTTGATGATAAAGACATAAGCGCCGCCCACTTTCACGGTTTGACTGATTTGAGAAGAGGGATTGGCGTCGTTTTCCAGGATTTTAAAATTCTGCCCGACAAAAACGTCTTCGAAAATATCGCCATCTCTCAAAAAGTTATCGGTATTCCCAACCGTGACATCAGAAGTCAAGTCAAGGAAGTCCTCAAAATGGTTGGACTGGAAAACAAGGAGAAAGTTTTCCCGGTCCAACTTTCGGCCGGTGAACTGCAAAGAGTCGCTATCGCTCGAGCCATAATCGGTGACCGGAAAATCATCCTGGCCGATGAGCCGACCGGCAATCTTGACCCCAAGACATCTTGGGAAATTATGAAGATCTTCAAAAAATTGGAGGGAAAGAAAACGATAATCATCGCGACTCACAATACAGACATCGTCAATAGCATGCAAAAGCGGGTTTTTGTCATGAAACAGGGCAAACTCGCCAAGGATCATAAAAAGGGAGGGTACGAAATATGAAAGAAATCATCAGCTCGATGAGAAGAACCCCATATCAAACTACGAGTGCTTTCTTAGTCTTATTTTTCACATTGTTTTTATCGCTCATTTTATTTGCTTCATTCAGTTTTCTCAACGGCATGCTTAGTTATTTGGAAACCAGGCCGCAGGTCACGGCTTATTTCAAACCACAAACGCCGGAATCGGAAATATTTAAAGTCCGGGATGAACTAAACAAATCCGGCAAGATCTTGTCGATAAAATACATTTCCCAAAAAGAAGCGTTCCAAATCTACAAAGACATGAATAAGGATAATCCGCTTCTACTCGAGATGGTTTCAGCCGACATCTTACCACCCTCATTGGAGATATATGCCAAAAATCCGGTATACCTTCCCCAAATCGCCGAGTTTTTGAAAAAACAGGGCGGAATCGACGAAGTCCAGTTCCAAAAAGATATTCTCGACAGACTGTTGACTTTCACGAGCATACTAAGAAAATCAGGATTAATATTTTTCCTGTACCTTCTCCTGATGTCCATCATCGTCCTGACGACGACGACGCTTTTCAAAATCGCTCTTAAGAAAGACGAGATCGAGCTGCTGAGACTCGTCGGTGCGAGCAATTGGTATATCAGGCGGCCTTTTTTGACCGAAGGAGTCCTTCTTGCCTCGGCCGCTTCGGTTTTCTCATTTATTATCGTCCTCGGCGGATTTTTTTACTTAAGCCCTTTTATGAATTCATATCTCAGGGGGGTTGCCCACCTCAGCTTGAACTTTGGCACTTATACTTTTCCGGTTTGGCCTCTGAATTGGACTTTTTTTGGAACCGTTTTTTTTCTGTCTCTTGTATTTGGTTGGATCATTTCGATTATCTCTACCCTTCTTGCAACCCGAAAATACTTGAAAGTATAATGTCCATATGTCCTTAAAAAAACAACTACTGCTTTTGTCAGTTTTTTTGTCGGTATGTTTTTTTATGCCTTTGACAAAGGTATTTTCAGAAGAATGTGGTGGTATGACATATCAACAATGTCAACAAAGAGTTAATCAACTTGCACAACAAAGAGACAGTCTCGCATCTGAAATCCAATATATAAACTCCCAAATAGAATTAACAAACTTAAAAATACAGGATACCCAGCAAAAAATCATTGATACCCAAAAAGAAATTGACGTTCTCGGCGCACGTATTTCTGGACTGGATCAAACTCTTAATAATTTGTCTGCGCTGATGATCCAAAAAATAGTCGAAAGCTACAAACAAAGAAGTATTTCGCTTTTAAGTTTAATCTTTGATACAAAAAATGCCAATGATCTCATCGATCAAGTCAAATATGTCAATACCACTAGAGACAATGATCAGAAACTTCTTATTCAAGTACAGGCTACCAAAACAAATTTTGAAGAGCAAAAAGTTTTAAGAGACGAAAAAAAAGCTGAATTAAATAATCTTCAGGCTTCGCTAAATATACAACAGACCCAGCTACAAGCACAAGAACAAACAAAACAAAATCTTTTGAATATTACGGAGGCACAATATGAAAGTGCCAGACAAGAATTATTATCTTTGGTTGCTTTTACAAATAAAGCTGGTGAGCAAGGATTAACCAGCTTTGGCACCGGTAGTAATGGTTGGTATTATACTCAGAGAGACCCGCGTTGGGGCAATATGAGCTTGGGTGGTTCATCTTATTCTGTATACGAAGCTGGATGTGCTGTAACATCTGTAGCTATGGTATGTAAAAGCTATGGTCAAAATATTACACCTGCTGATATTGCTTCAGACTATAACAATTTTGATTACTATGGAAATCTTAATAACAATGAATTTGCATGCAGTGGCAAAACAACTATCGGCATAAATACCAAATTCCCGGAAAGCGATATTGAAAATTATGTAAAAAATGGAACTCCAGTTATTTTAAAATTAATGTTTTCAGATGGAAGTACGCACTTTGTAGTTGCTTGGGGGTGGAACGGAAGTGATTTCATAATTCATGATCCTTTTTACGGCCCAGATAAAGCATTTTCAGAAAGATATAATTGGTCTGAAGTTGTAACTACAATTGTCATTCATTAATATCGTTGTAATGAACCTACTTGATGAACTTTAGAACTTTCGAACTTTCTAACTTTCTTATTTTGTAGCATATAGTCCATTGACATAGAACTTACTTAGTTGTAGTAGTTATTTAGTTAACGAGTTAACGGGTTAACGAGTTTTAGTATATGAAGATTACAAAATTTGAAGATCTGGAAATTTGGAAACGTTCTTTGTCAATTACAAAAAACGTATATGACATAAGCACAAAAAGAGAATTTTTTCGTGATTTTGAATTAAAAAATCAAATACGAAGAGCGGTTATATCGATTTCTTCCAACATAGTAGAAGGCTTCGAAAAAAATAACAACAACGAGTTTGTTAGGTTTATGAAAATTGCAAAGGGATCAATCGGCGAAGTTAGAAATCAATTATACATAAGCAAGGCAATAGGATACATAAGCAGTGAAGAGTTTATTAAATTAAATAGTTCCTTAATAGAGTTGGGTAAAAAAGAAAAAGTTAAAAGAAAAGGCTTTTTTAAAACCCATTAACCCGTTAACTCGTTAACCCGTTAACTTAATAACTGTTTTAAACTATGTACACTTTCTCCAATGACAATATTCATAAAATCGGAGCAAGTCTACTATTTTTGTTAGTAATGTTTTTTGCCGAGCCAGTTTTTGCGGCTTTTTCTTTCCGGATTAGCAACATCGATAGAGATACATTGGAATCGATAGACGACGAAGTTCTTGTTGATCTTGAGATAAGCGATCTCCCAAGTGAGTCGTATTTCCGAGTCGCGTTCCAAAAAAAAGACGGCGGGACTTACTTCGGATATATGAAAAATGATTTGGGCAACTGGGTAAAAAGCAGTAGCGACTGCAAGGATTTTTATCACCTGACCGACAAGACGACGACGAGCCTTCAAATACCTCTTAAAATCGGAGAGGGAGAGTCGGAATCCGGTTCCTTCTATATCAAGGGTCATCGATATACGGCTTCATGCACCAGCACCGTCTCGACCAATTCGGCGGAAATACAGTTCGCTTTTCCGACTCCGATTGCCACTCCTTCCGCAACACCCCAACCAACATTGGAACCGGAAGATCTTGTAGACCAGGTATCGGTCAACCCGCCAATAACCTACGACGGAATTTACATTTCCGAAGCCATGGTCAATCCGGTATCTGGGGCAAAAGAATGGGTCGAATTTTACAACAGCAACGACTTCCCCGTCAATTTGACGGACTGCTATCTTGACGATATCGAAGGCGGTGGCAGTAGCCCTAAAAAATTTTCTCTCACACTTCCAGCCAAAAGTTACCGGGTTTTTACGCTCTCTTCTTCGATGTTTAATAATGATAAAGACAGCGTTCGGTTACTTGGTCCGGACAAAACTTCCATAGACGGGTTCGAGTACGAGCAAGCCAAAGAAAATAAAACCTTTGGCCGGACTTCCTTTACCGAAACAAATTTTTGCTTGCAGGAGCCGTCGTTTGAAAAAAGCAACTCTCCGTGTATCGACAATCAAACTTCGACTCCCATACCTGCCACACCGACGCCGAGCTTGGTACCGACCATCACCCACAAACCGACAACGCCAAAAATAATCGGTTTCCAAAAAAAGACTTCGACACCGACTCCGATTGTGAGCTCCGAAAATACAGGAGAGGTTATGGGGATGAGCACGTATCGGGATTCGAATCAAATATTTATCATCAGAAGTTTGTCTCTCATTTCCTCGTCGTATTCACTTTTGACTATCATATCGATTTTATTTAAAATGACACTACTGTATGGAAAAGATAAAAAATTTCTTTCATCATCTCTTTGTTCCAAATGAAAACAACAATTATCGCGCTAAGTCGCTTCACCCCGATTTCTTGGGACTATATCTCATTTTTGCTTTGGTCATTAGCTTTTTTTTCAAACAGGTATCGACAAACGTTTTGGGATATGCGACCGATATCAGCGTCAACAAACTTTTTGAGCTGACCAATCAACAGAGGGAAAAAAATGGACTCAAGGATTTAAAATACAACAGCGAGTTGGCACAGGCGGCCTATGCCAAAGCACAAGATATGTTTGCGGAGAACTATTGGGCTCACTATTCGCCGACCGGTAAAACGCCTTGGGATTTTATCCTGGCCAGCGGTTATAAATACGAGTACGCCGGAGAAAATCTTGCCAAGAATTTTTTGTTTTCCAGCGGGGTTGTTGACGCTTGGATGAATTCACCAAGCCACCGGGAAAACATTCTAAACGACCACTATACCGACGTCGGTTTTTCCGTCGTTAACGGAATTCTCAACGGTGAACAAACCACTCTCGTCGTCCAAATGTTCGGGAGTCCGTTGGCTCCAGCGGTCGCCGACGTTACCACACCGCCCGACAATATCCAGCCGCAACCAGTTAAAGTCAAGACCCCGGTCGAGAGCGGCGGAGCCGTCCTTGCCAAGTCTGCCAATAACAACAAATCTTTTTTAAACTTTCCGGCGATTTCTTTTAACATGAATATCGTGTTTATGGCATTTTTACTGATTGCCTTGTCATTAGATTTTTATTTTGCGTCGAAGTTTGAAGTTTTCAGAGTCAACGGAAAAAATATTGCTCATTTCATTTTTATATTATTTATATTAATCGGTCTCATTACAATTGCCAAGGGAGCGATTCTATAATATGAGCCATCCTATTGTTCGTCACGTCAAAAAAGAAGTCAAAGAGCACTTTTTCGATTACCTTTTACTGGTGACGGCCGGCATATTTTTTCTGGTCGCGCTAAATGTTTTCCGAGGTGAAAGGCTTTTGGAGTTTATTTTTTTGTTGTCATTCGCCAGTTTTTATATCATTTGGGGCATATATCACCACATCATTGAAGACAGTCTTCAATTGAAAATTGTGGTAGAATATGTTCTTATCGCGTTTACTTTGATTTTCCTTTTAAAAATTATTATATTTCCGTAATAACATGAAGGGTGTTATACTGGCGGGCGGACTGGCGACGAGACTTCGACCTCTGACTTGGGTTACCAACAAACATCTTCTGCCGATCTACAATAAACCGATGGTTTATTATCCGCTCGAGGCTTTGGCCAAAGCCGGCATAAAGGAAGTTCTCATTTCCAGTTCACCCGATCATTCGGGACAGTTTGCAAGCTTACTTCAGAGCGGCGACAAATTTGGCCTTAAACTTTACTATTCCGTCCAAACCAATCCCAAGGGCGGTATCGCCAACGCCATCGCGCTGGCCGAGGAATTTGCCCGAGGAGAAAAAATCGCCGTCGTTCTGGGCGACAATATATTTAATTTTGACTTAAAAAGTGCCGTTGACAAATTCAATAAAAAAGAAAAAGGGGCGATGATTTTCGGTATTAGAATGCCCGCCATGGAATCCAGGCATTACGGTGTTATCGAGATTGACAAGGCCGGAAAAGTCTTATCGATTGAAGAAAAACCGGAACATCCGAAATCCAACATCGCCCAGACCGGTATCTATCTTTACGATTCACGGGTCTTTGAGTTTATAAAAAGACAAAAACCGTCGGCAAGAGGCGAACTGGAAGTGACCGATTTAAATAATTTTTATCTTAGTGAAGGTAGTCTCGAATGCGGCTTGATTGATTGGTGGATCGACGCCGGGACTTCCCACGATGAACTTCTCAGAGCCAACAATCTCGTTGCCGATAAAGTAAAATCAGGTCAGCTTTAATATATGGATACCGGCCAATTGCTCCTAACCATCTCTATTATTATTACAACCATATTCATCGTCATCGTCGGTATTCAATTGGTTTTCTTGATAAAAGATATCAGGAAAAGTTTAAATCATCCGGCAGAAGAGCACAAAAAAAAGTCGCTCCCACACCGGATCGTGAAAAAGCCCGTCTCCCTCCTTCCTATCCTGGATAAAGTCAGATTTTTGTCTCCGAATAAAGAATCAAGCCGGAAAAAGTTCTTTGTCAAAGATAAATCTAGTTGACTTTTTAAAAACGATGGTGTATGCTATAATAGTTTTTTTACTCCCCTTTGAATAAATTAGGGGTTTTTTCTTATTAATAAAAATATTCATTCTCACCGAGCCAAGATGAGTACAAAAGACAAAACAAAGATAAAAACCCAAACAAAGATCAATCTTGGTCAAGATGATCCTATCCTTGAAAACTTTGATCTGATTGAAGTCCAGAAGCAGTCTTGGCAAAAATTTCTTGAAAAAAATCTTCGTGAAATACTCGAAGAGTTCTTCCCGATAGAAGACTATACCGGTAAAAAATTCACCCTGACTTTTGAAGATGTATATTTTGGCGAGCCGAGATATCCGTTGGAACTTTGCTTACAGAAAAAACTTACTTATGATACCCCGGTATATCTCAAACTAAAACTTCTCAATAAAAAAACCGGTTCCCAGAAATCCCAAGACGTTTATTTCTTCAATCTTCCGAAAATGACCGATCGAGGAACATTTATTGTCAACGGCATTGAAAGAGCCATTATCAATCAGATTGTTCGTTCCCCAGGAGTTTATTTTACCGCCGAAATCGATAAAACGACTGGTCTTACTCTTTACAATGCGGAAATTAGACCATACATTGGCGCTTGGATCGATATTACCATAAATAAAAATAATCTCATTGAAGTTAAAGTAAACAAAAAAAGAAAATTTTTGGCGACGGTATTTTTGCGATCTTTTGAAGGCGAAAACAACAATGAGATCATGTCTCTTTTCAACAGCCTGGATAAAAGCTTGATTGAAAAGTACATCCTACCAACCATAAAAAAAGATCAAACCGATTCAAAAGACGAAGCGATTCTTGAGATGTATCGAAAAATCAGACCGGGAGAACCTCTCATTCTAGACAATGCATACGAGACGATCAACAATTTGTTTTTCAACCACCGTCGATATTCTTTAAGCGACGTTGGACGATACAAAATAAACAAAAAGCTCGGACTCAACATTGAGAACAAGAGAGAAAATTACCTTTTGACGAAGACCGATTTGGTCGAGACAATCAAATATTTGGTCAGTTTGACGGAAGGCAAAGGCGAGTTTGACAACATCGACCACCTCGGTAATCGCCGTTTGCGGACAGTGGGAGAACTGATCAGCATGTATGGAATCCGGGTCGGTATGGTCAGAGTCAGTCGTGAGATAAAGGAGCGCATGAGCTTGGTGGCCGGCGAAACCAACGTTTCACCTTCACAGGTCGTCAATTCAAAACCGATTATTGTCGCCATCAATTCTTTTTACCGAACCTCCCAACTTTCGACAATCGTCGATCAGACCAATCCGTTATCGGAACTCGATAATTTAAGAAGAATCACGGTCGGTGGACCGGGTGGCATAGAAAAGGAAAGAGCTTCCTTCTCAATCCGTGATATTTCGGCATCCCAATACGGAAGAATTTGTCCAATAAGAAGCCCTGAGGGTCCAAATATCGGTGTCGTCACATATATGGCGCTTTACTCAAAAGTGAATCAATATGGATTTCTGGAAACTCCCTACAAAAAGTTGGAGAAGGTAAAGATTGGCGGCAAGACTAAAGTCAAAGTGACCGACGAACTGGTGTATCTGCAGGCCGATGATGAAGAAAAATTCTACATCACTTCCAATGACATTCAAATCGACGAAAACGGATACATCAATCAAGAGACGGTCGTCGCCAGATATATGGGCGACATCGTCGAGACTGAAGCCGAGAAGCTCGATTATATCGACATTTCACCTCGACAGGTCATCGGAGCTTCGGCTGCCCTCATTCCGTTTTTACAGAACGATGACGCCTCACGCGCCTTGATGGGCACTCACATGCAATGTCAGGCCGTTCCTCTCATAAAACCAGAGGCGCCGATAGTTGGCACCGGCATGGAAGAGAAAATTACGACGGCTTTGGGAAGAACGATCAAGTCTCCCGAAGACGGAGAAATAAAGTATGCCGACGGTCAAAAAATCGTCATCAAGGGCAAAAGCGGTAAGAGCTATCAATATAAACTTGAAAGATTCACCCGCACTAACAAAGACGTTTCGTTTGACCAAGTCGTCAAGGTCGAAAAAGGACAAAAAATCAGAAAAGGAGAAGTCGTCGTCGACGGACCGTCGACCGATAAAGGACGATTGGCCTTAGGTAAGAATCTGGTCGTCGCTTATACGTCACTAAACGGTTTGGGTTATGAAGACGGCTTTGTCATCTCAGACAGGCTCGTCAAAGAGGACATTTTGACTTCAATCACGATGGAAGAGTTTATCGCCGACGTCGTCGATACCAAGCTCGGACCGGAAGAATTGACAAGAGATATCCCAAACGTCCGGGAAGAAGTTCTGCAAAATCTTGATAAAGACGGACTGGTCCTCGTCGGAACTGAAGTTAAAGGAGGAGACATCTTGGTAGGTAAAGTCGCTCCAAAAGGTGAGAAAGAGTTGACGGCCGAGGAAAGGCTTTTGAGGGCCATTTTCGGAGAAAAAGCCAAGGACATCAAGGACACTTCCTTGAGAATGCCTTACGGTAAACGGGGTTACGTCGTCAATATCGAAACAATCAATTCCAAAAAGGACCCCAACGAGCTTGAACCAAGCATCATCAAAAGAATCATTGTCAACACTGCCCAACTGAGAAAAATTTCGGTCGGAGATAAGTTGGCCGGACGCCACGGAAACAAAGGTGTCATCTCGAAGATTCTTCCTTCATGGGACATGCCTTACTTGGAAGACGGAACTCCGGTTGACGTCATCCTATCCCCGCTTTCGATTTTATCGAGAATGAATTTGGGCCAGCTTTTTGAAAATCTTTTGGGAACAATTGCCGCCAAAAACGGTCAAACGATTTCAGCGCCGGTTTTCGAGCGCATCAAAGAAGAATTTATTACAAGTGAACTCGAAAAACTTGGCCTGCCGGTCGATAGCAAAGTTGATCTTTACGACGGGCAAACCGGACGACCATTCAATAGAAAAGTTTTAGTCGGGACGACTTATATCATGAAACTTATTCACATGGTCGAAGATAAATTCCACGCCCGATCGGTCGGTCCGTACTCCCTGGTCACCCAGCAACCTTTGGGTGGTAAGTCGCAACTCGGAGGTCAAAGATTCGGTGAAATGGAAGTCTGGGCTCTTGAATCGCATCGTGTGCCTTCGACTTTGCAGGAAATGTTGACCATAAAGAGCGACGACGTTCGAGGCCGGACAAAAGCTTTCGAATCGATAATAAAAGGCATCGACATTCCCCAATCGTCGGTGCCGGAATCATTCCACGTCTTGGTCAAGGAACTTAATGCTTTAGGGTTATCAATTGACTATATAAAATGATGGACGACGCAAATACAGTTGATTTTTCCGCTTTAAAAATAAGTCTTGCTTCTCCCGATAAGATAATCAAATGGTCTCACGGAGAAGTGACAAAACCGGAGACAATAAATTACCGGACTTTTCGAGCTGAAAAAGACGGTCTTTTCGACGAAAGAATCTTTGGACCGACCAAAGATTATGAATGTTATTGCGGAAAATACAAAAGAATGCGCTATAAGGGAATCGTTTGCGACCGTTGCGGCGTCGAGATTACTACTTCGGCTGTCAGACGCGAGCGTATGGGACACATCAAACTCGCCTCCCCAATCGCCCACATTTGGTACTTTAAAGGCTCGTCTTCCGTTTTGAGCACCGTTTTGGATATCCCTCCCCAGTCTTTGGAAAGAATCATTTATTACGCTTTATATCTCGTTACCAAAGTCGATAAAGAAAAACAAAAAAAAGCCGTCAAAACAATCGAGGAAGTCAGTAAAGGCGAATTGAAGGCTCTGGAAGAAGATTTCAAAAAACAAGAAGAAAAAATAAAGGCTGAGTTCAAAAAACAATATCAACAGACGGAAGCAAAAATCGGCAACAAGGAACAGTGGGAAATCACTCGCCAGGAGATCGATTTTAAAGAAAGAGAACAACTCAAGCTTATATCCAATCAATTTACCGAAAGAAAAACCAAAAAAACGGCATTTTTTGATAGATTAGTAAAACTTATCCGCTCAATGGATGTGTTTGACGTTCTGGAAGAAGACGACTATCTGTACCTTAAAGATAAAAATGCCGATGATTTCTTGTCGGTGAATATGGGATCGGAAGCCGTATACGACATCCTCGGTTCTTTTAATTTACAAAAAGAATACACCGAAGCCTTAAAAAATCTTTCCGAATCGCACGGTGAAAAAAGAAATAAATTGTTAAAAAGGGTTCGCGCTCTGGAAGCTTTCATTAAGGCAAAAATCGATCCTAAATGGATGGTCTTGACTGTCCTTCCGGTGATACCGCCCGATCTCAGGCCGGTTGTTCAGTTGCCCGGAGGCAAGTTTGCCACGTCGGATCTCAATGATTTTTATCGAAGAGTCATCAACAGAAATAATCGTCTCAAACAATTAATTGATCTCGGAGCGCCAGAAATCATTTTGAGAAATGAAAAAAGGATGCTTCAAGAAGCGGTTGATTCTCTTATCGATCTCCAAAAATCTCGTGGGAGAAGTCGTACCGGAGCGGCTACCACCAAGGTTCAAAAATCACTTTCCGACATTTTGAGAGGCAAACAAGGACGTTTCCGACAAAATTTGCTTGGTAAAAGAGTTGACTATTCGGGTCGATCGACCATCATCGTCGGACCGGAACTCAAACTCGACCAGGTCGGTCTACCAAAAGAAATGGCTTTGGAACTTTTCAAGCCCTTCCTTCTTCACGAAATTATAATTAGAGGTTTGGCGCCGAACATAAAAAGTGCCAAAAATTATCTAGAAAAAAAAGAAGCTATCGTCTACGATATTCTGGAAGAAATCACCAAAGATCATCCGGTGTTGTTGAACCGTGCTCCGACTCTTCACAAACTTTCAGTTCTTGGTTTTTATCCCGTACTGACGGATGGCCATGCGATTAAACTTCATCCGACGGTTTGTGCCGGTTATAACGCCGATTTCGACGGTGACGCGATGGGTGTATTTTTGCCCCTTTCAAAAAATGCCATAACTGAAGTCAAGGAAAGAATGCTACCCTACCACAATTTACTCAAGCCGGCGGATGGATCCCCGATAGTTTTGCCAAATAAGGAAATGGCGCTCGGATGTTATTACCTGACGACGATCAATTCGCACTTAAATACCAAAAAGGACGAAGAACTCAAGGCATATGCCGGTTTTGAAGAGGTGTTGACGGCTTTGAACTTGGGATTCGTAGACGTCCGTGAACCGATTCTCGTCAGAATAAATGGAAAATTGACACGAACAAGCGCCGGAAGAATTATTTTCAACGAAACTTTACCGAAGGAAATCGGCTTTTTGAATCAGGAAATGAAAGCGTCGGATATCAAAAATCTTGTCGTTTCGGCAATGAAAATATTTGATACGAAGACCGTGGGATCTCTCATCGATAAAATAAAAGAGGTCGGTTTCTGGGCAGCGACCATTTCTGGAGGTTTGTCGGTTTCGATATTTGATTGCGAAATCATTCCGGAAAAGGACAAAGTCATTGAAGAAACCGAAAAAGAAATCGAAAAAGTCCGAAAGAACTTCGAACAAGGTCTCCTGACCGTCGAAGAAAAAAAACGCTATTCCAACAAGCTATGGATCGATACAACCGAAAAGCTCGCCGATCAAACTTGGTCTGCTTTGGACGATGAAAACCCGGTAAAAATCATCATTAAATCAGGAGGCGCAAGAGCTTCAAGAGAGCAGCTCAAACAGCTTTCGGCCATGAAAGGATTGGTCGTCGACCCGTTGGGAAAGATTATCGAGGTCCCGACTAAATCCAACTATCGTCAAGGGTTGTCGACTTTCGAATACGTCATCAACGCTCGCGGAGCCAGAAAAGGTTTGACCGATTCGGCTTTAAAGACGGCCGATGCCGGATACCTGACGAGGCGATTGGTCGACGTCGCCCATGACATGATCATAAGAGAAGCTGACTGTGGTACGACCGAAGGCCTGACCATATCCAAAGAAATGGTTAGGGGCGACAAACTCAAGGAAAGGGTCAATCACCGTTTCTTAGCCGCCGACGTTACCAAGGACGGTAAACTTCTCATAAAAAGCGGTGAACTTATTGACGAAGAAAAAATTAAGATAATTGAGAAAAACGACGTTGATAAAGTCGTTGTTCGTTCTCCTTTGTTCTGTCAGTCTCCGTACGGTGTTTGTCAAAAATGTTATGGAACCGACCTTTCGACCAATAAAATCGTCGACATTGGTGTCCCGGTCGGCGTCATCGCCGCTCAGTCGGTCGGAGAACCAGGGACTCAGTTGACGATGAGGGTGAGACATTTTGGAGGAATCGTCATTTCCGACGTTACCCAAGGTCTTCCTCGCGTCGAAGAACTTTTTGAGACGAGAACACCAAAAATCGTTTCGCCGATATCGGAGATTTCCGGCAACGTATCCGTTCAAGAAGATAGGGAAAAGGAAATTTATAACTTGAAAATCACTTCCAGCAACAAAGATGCTGCCGTCAAAGAGCAGGAGTTCATCATTCCGATGTCGCAAAAATTAAAAGTGAAAGACGGCGAGCTCATTGCGTCAGGAACGCCATTATCCGAAGGATATCTTGATGTTAACGATGTTTTGTCAATTAAAGGTCTTCGATCGGCACAAATTTACCTTTTGGATGAAATTCAAAAAGTTTACGAATCGCAAGGAATTGCTATCCATGACAAGCACTTTGAGGTATTGATCCGAAAAATGAGCGACAAGGTCATCATCGAAGAAGAAGGAGACACGTCGTTTATAAAAGACGAGGTTGTTTCTAAAATCAGATTCGAAGAGGAAAATAAGAGAGTCCTTGCTAAGGGTGAGAAACCGGCAACCGGAAAAATTTCCATTCTCGGAATTACCCGCGCCGCTATATACACCGACTCGTGGTTATCAGCCGCCTCGTTTGAACAGACGACCGGGGTCCTCAGTAATGCAGCCATCAAAGGCCAAGCGGACTACTTGCTCGGTTTGAAAGAAAATGTTATAATTGGCAGATTAATTCCTGTAACTTCGGATCTCATTGAGAAGTATTACGGAAAATTTATCAACAAATATGCCGACAATCAACCAATTGGTGAAAAAGGGCCGCAAGCGAAGGATTAAAAAATCAAAAGCAATCGCCCTTAAGGAAAATTTCAATTCGCTCAAGAGACGTTATTTGAGTGTCAACAACCCCTTGAAAAGAGGTGTTTGTACCGTCGTCAGGACGATGACTCCTAAAAAACCGAATTCGGCTTTAAGAAAAGTTGCCAGGGTGAGACTTTCCAATAAAATGGAAGTGACTGCCTACATCCAAGGCGTCGGTCACAATCTTGCCGAACACTCTATCGTCTTGGTTCGGGGAGGTAGAGTTAAAGATTTGCCAGGCGTCAAATATCACATCGTCCGCGGTAAATTTGACACGGCCGGCGTTGAAGGCAGAACGTCATCAAGATCGAAATACGGAGCAAAAAAAGCTAAGGCTAAAACGGCATAAATTATGTTTGAAGGTTTTAAAGTTTTAAGGTTTGAAAGTGATATTATTTCTTTCGAACATTTAAACATTTAAACATTTCAACTATTAAACATGCCAAGACACAGTTATAAAAAAGCACCGATTAAAGGAGACAAAATATACCACAGCCTTGAAGTGGCTAAGTTTGTCAATTATGTCATGGTTGACGGGAAAAAAAGCGTCGCTGAAGGTTTGGTATATAAAGTCTTCGACAAAATAAAAAAAGAAGGAAACGATCCTTTAAAAATTCTCCATCAGGCGATAGACAATGTCGCTCCGATCCACGAAGTCAAACCACGTCGTCTCGGCGGAGCTTCGTATTTGGTTCCAATCGAGGTCAGGCGTGAAAGACGGCTTTATTTGTCGTTGAACTGGATTGTCAACGCAGCAAAGACAAGACCCAATAAAGAATATCACAGTTTTTCCGACAAGCTATATGCCGAAATCACCGACGCCGCTAAGAATCAAGGCGCGGCCGTCACTAAAAAAGCCCAAACGGAAAAATTAGCGGAAACGAATAAGGCGTTCTCCCATTTGAAGTGGTAAAGAGTTTTTAAGGCTCTAAGGTTTAAAAGTTTAAAAGATAACTTTAAAACACAGTTTTATGGCACAACAATCAGTTATTACTAAAAATCGCAACGTTCCCCTGGACAAAATCCGGAATGTCGGTATCATCGCCCACATCGACTCGGGAAAGACGACCACGACCGAAAGGTTCCTTTTCTACACCGGTCGAACCTACAAAATCGGTGATATTGACGAAGGCAACACTCAGATGGACTGGATGCCTCAAGAAAGAGAAAGAGGAATTACGATCATGTCGGCCGCGACAACAACTTTTTGGAAAGGCGTTCGTATCAATATCATCGATACTCCGGGACATGTTGACTTTACTGCCGAAGTCGAGAGATCTTTGCGGGTCCTGGACGGCGGAGTTGTCATATTTGATGCTGAAGAAGGTGTCCAAAGTCAGTCGGAAACGGTCTGGAGGCAAGCCGACAAATACCGCGTACCACGCATTTGCTTCATCAATAAGATGGATAAGTTGGGAGCCGATTTCGAAGCAACCGTCGGTGAAATAAGAGACAGACTCGGAGCCCACCCGGTCATCATGACCTACCCTATCGGCAAAGAACAGGAATTCCGGGGTGTCATCGACCTTCTGACCATGGAGGCTAAGTACTGGGAAAAGGATCCTCAGGGCATAGAGTTCGTGACCAGCAAAGAAATTCCGGCCGATCTTCAAGAAACGGTCGCCAAAGCCCGAGCAAAGTTAATCGAACAGATTGCTGAGACAGACGATAAGCTTTTGGATAAATATTTAAATGGTAACGAAATCAGTGTCGATGAACTCAAAAAAACCTTACGGGCCGCTGTCATTGCCTACAAACTAATTCCGGTCTACTGTGGAACGTCATTGAGAAACAAAGCTGTCCAGCCGGTTTTGGACGCGGTCGTCGATTATCTTCCTTCCCCACTCGATCTCAAGGAAATTTCCGGGCAAGATCCGAAAACTGGCGAGGTCGTCAAAAGAAAATTGACTCCCGAAGAAAAGTTCAGCGCTTTGGCATTCAAAATTCAACTCGATCCCCACGTCGGAAAACTTACTTATACGAGAGTTTATTCCGGCGTTCTGGAATCGGGCAGTTATGTCTACAATGTTAACCGTGATAGACAGGAACGAGTCAGTCGTGTTTTGCTCATGCACGCCAACAATCGTGAAGAAATAGATAAAGCTACGCCGGAGACATTGTCGCTTTGGTCGGTCCAAAAGACACTCGCACGGGTGATACCCTGGCCGATCAATCCGCTCCCCTTATCCTGGAAAAAATTACTTTTCCGGAACCGGTCATTTCTTTGGCAATCGAACCGAAGACGAAGGCCGATCAGGAAAAATTATCTTATACCCTGCAAAGATTGGCCGAAGAAGACCCGACTTTCAAAGTCAAAGTTAATCACGAGACCGGTCAGACGATTATGTCTGGTATGGGCGAGCTTCATCTGGAAATTCTCGTCGACCGGATGAAACGAGAGATGGGTATGGACGTAAATGTCGGTAAGCCGCAGGTGGCTTACAAAGAGACCGTCACCAAAGAGGCTCTTGAAGTTGAAGCAAAATACATCAAACAAACCGGTGGTCATGGTCAATACGGACACTGTGTTATCAATATCAAACCATTGCCCCGCGGTGAGGGATTCAAATTCGAAAACAAAATAAAAGGTGGCGCAATTCCGTCGGAGTTCATCCCATCTATAGAAAAAGGTGTCATTGAAGCAATGGAAAAAGGCGTTTACCTGGGATTTCCGATGACCGATTTTCAAGTCACATTAGTTGACGGATCTTATCATGATGTCGATTCTTCAGATATTGCTTTTAAAATCGCTGGTTCGATGGCTCTTCAGGATGCCGCCAAAAAAGCCGGACTCGTCCTGCTCGAACCTATCATGAAGCTCGAAGTGACCGTCCCCGATGAATTCATGGGGGTAGTCATCGGCGACATATCTTCGAAAAGAGGAAAAATCCTCGGCACCGAAAAAAGAAGTCGTGCGGTTGTCATCAAAGGATACGTGCCTTTGGCGGAACTTTCCGGTTATGCCACTATTCTCCGATCTTTGACTGAGGGAAGAGGCATCTTTTATATGGAGCCCTCCCACTACGAAGAGGTTCCTCAAAATATCGCCAGAGCGATGGCGGAAAAATAAAAGTCAAATGACTTCTATCGTCCCTCGATACATTCCCATCGCGCAAGAAAAGTTTATCAGTCCGGTTTCTTTTGGAGTGAAAGTTATTATATTCTCTCCAGACTGGATCGTTTTTTGAACTCCTAGTTTCGGTATCACCAAATACGATTGACACCCGAACGCGTTTTCTCCATTAATTTTCCACTTTACCGGAATGTTGTTTTTGACGGTAAAATATGCCGGCTCATATCCCCGGTTATTGACGTTCATTTCGATTATCTGCTCACCGTTTTCGACAACTGCTTGGTTTCCGGTAGAGCTCCCTGGATTAGATGAACTCCAAAAATTTATGCCTGCAAGGTTCACAAAATTCGAAAAATATGACAGTCCGATTATAAACACCATCATTCCCATCGTTCGTAAAAATACCGGATAGAATTTATTTTTAGTAAAAGATCCGACCACTCCTATAAAAAGCATCGCTGGAACAGTCCCCAGGACAAAGACAATCATCGTCAAAGAACTCTTAAGAGGCGATGCCAGCCCCAATGCGTATACTTGGATCGCTTGGGTAAAACCACAAGGAAGAAGGTACGTGATTGCACCGAGCATAAAAGAAGTTTTTTTCGGATTTTTGATAAATAATCCTTCGACTTTTTCAAAAACGCCTTTAGTTTTTCCATAAGGAATAATACTGGCGAAGGACAATAGACCGGCCATATCGAGTCCGAGCATAATCATAAAAAAGGCCGTCAAAAGAGTGAGCCATGGACCTATCTTCAAAGTCGTTGCCAAGGTTTGACCGACAGCGCCGACGATAAATCCAAACACTCCGTATGATACTATCCGACCAAGATTGAAATTAACGGCTTGAATGAAATTATTTCTCTCTTTCCCTATGGTTGATAGAAATAAAGCGCCCGCCGTCGCCATACAAGTCGAAGTTGAGGCGACGAGTCCGATTGCAAAAATCGAAAAAAAATTAAGATTGCTATTGAAATTGAAATTCGGAATAAGCGACAAATCTTTTGCGATTAAATATAAAAACACCAAAACGGACGCAATTCCAAAAGATTCAAAAAAGCGCTTGCTCAGAGGCTCTCTCTCAGCCGGATCATGATCGACGATTTTGTATCCAAAGTCGCCAATTTTTTTGTTGACTTTTCGCTGGTTAAATTTGCCTTTATAAAATACATCGACTTTCTGTTTGTGAAAATCCGGTTTAACGTCGACGACATTTTTTTCTTCTCGGAATTTGTCGTTCATCAATATCTCACATGAAGGGCAATGCATACCTTTGACATAAACAGTGATTTTCTTAATATTTGCCATTTATATTTTCGCTTTTTTTAAAAGCAACGAGTTGCCAACGACCGAAATGCTCGAGAATGCCATCGCTGCTGATGCCAATATCGGACTGACCTTCCCGAATATAGCAACCGGAACGAGGACGGCGTTGTACGCAAATGCCCAAAATAAATTAAGGCGAATCGTTTTCATGGTTTTCTTGGAAAGCTCGATTGACCCAAGCACTGTTTCCAGATTTTTATTGACAAGCGTTATCGACGCCGTCTCAATCGCCACATCACTTCCTGTCCCTATCGCGATTCCGACATCGGCGGAAGCCAGTGCCGGAGCATCATTCACGCCATCCCCTACAAACGCGACGACACCGTTTACGTTCTTTTTTAATGATTTGACGATATTCTCTTTCTGTTCCGGCAAAACCTCGGCAAAGATATTTTCTTTTTTTAAACCGAGTTTTTTCCCTATCGTCTGAGCGGTTTCTTCATTGTCTCCGGTGACCATAAAAGTATTGATTCCATTTTTGTTTAATAAATTTATCGTCTCCGCGGCTGATTCTTTTACCGTATCCGCAATCGCAAAAATAGTGACTTGTGCATATTGACTTTCTTTTTGCGAAAGATTTTTGATCGCCATGTACACGATTGTTTTCCCTTGATTTTTCAAGGACTTTGCATCTTTATTGTCTATCAATACGTTGTAATCCGACATAAGTTTTTCATTTCCTGCGATTATTGCGAATCGGGATTTCCCAATCATAATTTCTCCATAGACCCCCTTACCGGAAATCGATTTGAAATTTTTTACATCAATTAATTGGAGCTTTCTTTTTTCGGTCATTTTTACAATCGCTTCTCCCAATGGATGTTCCGAATTCTTTTCAACAGACGCAGCCAATATCAACAAATCTTTTTTATCAAAAAAACTAATTTTTGATTTTTGATTTTTAACTTTTGAATTTATTATGATGTCTGTTACTTCTGGCTTACCCTTGGTAAGCGTTTTTGTCTTATCAAACATAATCGTCTTGATTTTGCTTGCTGTTTCCAGGCTTTGGGCATCCTTAAT
>JAJYIX010000018.1 GCA_021789865.1 bacterium | reverse complement strand
TACTCCTGCCTTTAGGTAAAAAAATGTCAACCAAAACACCGAAACGATCAACACGAGCTTAACTCCAACCACAGTTCCAACAAATCAGAACAGCAATCTTCCAACTTTCGAGATAGGCATCAATACCGGCGCCTTACAAGCCACCTTACCCCCGGCAGAGGCAAATCTGGTCAAGGAAAAAAGCGATCTAAGAAACAAAGTACCTCTCACTCTTTCGACTTTCACGATAGATTTTGACTATTCACAAGATAAATTTACGGTGACCCTAAGTTCTCCAAAAGACCAGTCGCTTAAGGAATTCCAGGACTGGCGGGCTTCCAACTATCCGGCACTACCGTTGGGAGAGTTTATTTTAAAATAATTTAGAATCTAGAGTTCAGAATTCAGAATTGATTATGAATCTAGAATCGAATAAAAAACAGCAATTTAAAATAGAGTTTAAAAAGCGTTGTTTTTATTTTTCTTTAAAAGTATTAAAGTTGTGCGATAAACTAAGAACAAAAAGCTTAAATTGGTCTTTAGTTGATCAGCTTATTCGTTCAGGCACTTCAATCGGAGCGAATGTGGTTGAAGGTGGAAATAGTAGCTCCAGGAAGGAATTCATAAACTTTTTCCAAATTTCTTTAAAATCTGCCTCTGAGACATTATATTGGTTAGAATTATTAAAAGAAATTAACAACAATTCATCTGCAGAAATAGATAGTCTAATAAAGGAATGTACTGAAATTAAAAAGATAATTTCAACAATTATCTTGAACACTAAAAATTCTTGATTCTAAATTCCATTCTGAATTCTGAATTATAAATTCTAAATTGAATTAGATACTATTTTCCTTTACAATGATTTTATGTTTAATTTGGGAGGATTTTTCAAAAAAGCCGGTTCTATCGGAAAAAAAGTCATCCTCGTACTGGCCGCGTATATGCTTATCCTCGCTCTGTTTTCATATTTCATAGGCAAAGACAAATCCAGGCTGACAGTCGGAAATTCTGTCGAGAAAAACAGACAGGAAATTTATGCGGTAATCAACGATCCGACTCTTAAAAAAACACCTCAGGGAAAACTTACAATCGCACTTTACAAAACTTCCAGTTGTTTTTTTATGGGCGAAGCCTGTACAAATAATCCCGCCGATGGAGACAAGAATTTCAACAAAAGTTTCCTTGGATTTGTAGACAATCTCATTATGCTTCCATACGCCAACCCTCCCGCTTCCGGAGTTACCTGGGCAGCCAACGGCCTAGCTAATGCCGGATTCATACCTAAGATTTACGCAGCCGAAGGGATTGGAATGGGTTCAATTCAGCCTTTCGCCAAAATCTGGGCGATTTTCCGCGATGCTACGTATATGTTACTTGTTGTAATAATAATAGCGATTGGTTTTATGGTCATGTTCAGAACCAAGATAAACGCCCAGACAGTGATTTCGGTCGAAAATTCTCTCCCTCGAATCATCATAGCGCTTATACTCATAACATTTTCTTTTCCATTAGCTGGATTTCTTATTGATCTTATGTATCTTCTAATTGCTTTGATAATATCCCTTTTGGGTCCAATTTATCATTATGGAGGTGTGATAGGCTCTCCTCAAAATACTGCCCAATTGCAACAATATTTTATTAATGCCGGGCCAGGAGCAATATACAGAGGTATAGGACAACTTAATTCTCCAGGCGGAAACATAATGTGGAATCTACCCAATGCAATCCTTGGAGTTGTGCCTAGTTTTGGATACACGGTAAAAATAGTTGGCGGACTTATTCTTACCTATGCCGCGTTAGCACCCATACAATCATTTCTCATGGTTTTACAAGGAAGTATTACCAATCTTGTGGGTGCTTTTAGAGTCGCATTTTCTCCTGGAGGAATCGGAGCAGATGTTGGTTTAAAGGAGCTTTCTAGTGTATTAGTTCAACCTCTTAATATTGCGATGTTTATCGCTATAGTACTTCTATTAATGTTTGTTGCCGTTCCTGTAATTCTAGGCGTTGTGATTTGGTTTTCTTTAGTGTTTATATTTTTTAGGATTATGATACTCCTTTTTAATTCTTATATTAAAATTCTTCTTAATATTATACTGGCTCCTCTGTACCTTCTTTTTGAAGCAATACCAGGCCAAAATGCTTTCTCAAATTGGTTAAAGAATATGATTGGGGAACTTATCACATTTCCTTTAGTTGTCGGTATATTCGTACTTGGAGCAATTATTGCCGATACGGCCGTTAATGGCAACCTAATCCAATTTCCTTTTCTAACCGGTCTTGACTCCAAAAGTTTTGGATTTGTAATCGGAATGGGCTTACTTTTCATGACTCCGGACTTGGTAAAATCCATAAGACAAATATTCATTCCCAAGCCTGGACTTTTGGAAGGCGCCGGGCCAGGAGTATTCTTCGGTGGAGCTACGACTGCTGTAAGTGGTGGTCTCGGCCAGGTATCGCAAGTGGCCGGCCTTGCTTTTTACTTGAAGCCTCTTCAGAATATTTTAGGAAAACTGCCGTTTGGTGATAAGATGTTCACCTTTGGAGATCATCCAAAACCGCACGCATAGAAATCTTAACTTAAGAAAGGTATCCCGAGTATTGACACTCCGACAAGCTTAAGAATAAAGATAGAAAATATTATCAGTACAAGGCCAAGTATACATGAAGTAAGATTTTCCTGGGCTTTCTTTAACTTTTCCGGATTGCCCTGGGAAGACTGCATCATGAAGGCGGAGTAAATAATACAAAGGAATGCAAATCCACCTCCAAGGCCAATACCGAGATTCAAAATAAAGCTTGTGATAAGCTGTTGTAAATTCAGAGGAAGACATCCGACACCAGTCCAAAGTCCATTTTGAGCCGAGCAACGTAGACAATCTCCCAATTCTGTTGAGCTTGAAGTATTTGACAAGTACTTATAGCACATCGAAGAAATGGCTACGGAAGCGCTACCGCTAGCGATGTTAGAATCTACACATCGACAACTTGGATCGGAAATATTACTTGTTGGACTACCAGATATACATGGAAGGTTGTTGTTTTGCGCGACGAAAGTTTGCAAGCCTTGACATTTTGTCAAAAAATCCTGAACCGTACTCCCGACAAAAGGAATAACACTCAGAGGTCCGCTTGCCCATTGAAGGATCGGATGATTGCACTGGAAATTCGCCTGGATATTGCAGCAGATGTCTTTTCCGGTCGTATCTCCGGCAACTCCGCAACCGACTCCAGGGACAGATTTATCGAAATTAAAGATATCCTGAGCGTATACGGGTCGATGTGAAATTAAAAATAAAGCGACAATGAGTATTATGCTAAATATAATTTTTTTCATATTATTTTTTTGTTTCTTTATCCAATGCCAACTTCAATAATAATCCTAGCAAAAAAAGCATGATCGGGACAACCATCGGCGATTGCTCTGCTAATCTAAATTTCAGCTGAACTTGGGCGGCATCTATTACATCCTCTATGCTAACGTGTTTATGCTTCATGATCGGCTTACCGGGAATAATTTTCGCCCATATACCTTTCAGCTCTTTTCCAAATAGCTTTGCAGGCTCATGGCTGATTACCTGTTCCTTTTCCCTATGCATGTTTATGACTTTACCGAGAGTCTCAAAAAGGATGACCGATCCTGTAGAATTTAGAGCAACGGCCCCTTCATGGGAGGTTACCGGAATCTTATCGGTACCATAGCTTGATTGCCTTTTGTTCCAGCGACGGACCACTCCTTCCATAATGTTTCCAGCTACCGCAAAATTAAAGACTCTGTCTTTTCTTAAGCCCGTATTCATGAAAAACATTATCTGGGCTAGAAATTTCCAGGATTGATCCTGATCGATCATGTTGATCGCGGCGTCAGCCGTTTTGAAGTCTTCACCAAAGCTTTTTAAAATCAGTTCTTCGAGTTGATGATCGTCCCTGATTTCATTTGCGACAAATTCGGGGAATTTGTTGAAGAATATGTCGATTATTGCCGGCATCGCTTTTGTCGTCACCAAAGCCGACTCGGCAAAAAATCTTTCGGTAATCCTTTGGCCGGAAGTCTCGAAGTTGAATTCGTCAAGATCAAGCGCCCCCCAGGTAAGATAGCTGTCGAAATTATCATATCCTCTTTTCAGGAATTGCGCATAACGCTCAGGAAGACTTACTTCCTTAGTACCTTTAGGGTAGACCCATTTTCCGTTTTCAAGTACTTGACTATGATCCCACCGCTTGGTTTTTGTTGGATCTTCCAATTCTTTTATCTTCAAAAAAAATTTCTTCAAGCTTTCCGGAAATGCTTCGTCCTTGTATGGATCCTTTGAACCGCCTCCGCCAATCTTGACTCCAATTTCATTGCTCGTCAGTTTGTAAAATTCATCTATACTTGCTTTATTCATGTCGCTGTCGAAATCGGATACTTTGAGTTCGTAGTCTAATGGATTATTGGCCGGGTCAAAGACAAAGCTATCCTCGTTTTTTATCCAATCTTCTTTATGCCTTTTCCACTCGTTTTGCTCGACTTCCTGCACGGCATTGACATACATCGGCAGTATATGAGTCTCTATGACATTTCTCGGTATTTTTTCTTTATAAATATCTCTATATAAAAAGTCTCCTAGTTGGTCATGGAAAGTCAAATTCGTTTCGAATTTATATATACCGTTACCGTCTACCGCAGCTTTTCCATTCGGACCATTTAAAAACTTTCCTCTGACTTCCTCTTCGGGCATGAATCGCCTAGTCTCCATCAGAATAAACTGCGTCGGTCGATTCTTCATAAATGGTTCGTAAATATACTCTTGGTAAAACAATTCCCATAAGAAACTTTTCTGTTTGTCGTTAAGTTTATCACCAGGATTCCAGGATTTATTTATATTTTTAAGCTTATTTGCGTGCTTATTTATTACGGAGATACCCACATCTTCTATCGAAAGAGCCGATACGTCACTTTGAAAATCGTCACGGCCTTTGAATAAATCATTTATAAAAATTTTGACGGCCTGAGGTCCGACGCCTTGAAGGCGCATAATCGTTTTTTCAAAATTTACCTTGCCGTTTTCATACACCAACCTTTTTAAATAATCGTAATATCGCCAACCTTCACGAAGTGCCATGTCGATTGATGCCGTATGCAATGCATCCATCAGAAATATGTGATTTTTATCAAAGTCTATGAGGTCATTGCCGGCACCGTTGAACCACGCATCCTCGACTAAGGGTTTCCATTTTTGTTGGATATCGGCATGATTGAAAAAATAATCATCGGCAGTCGGTTCGAAGCTCATCATATTACGCGGGGCAAAGAGGAAGCGAATCTCCTCTGTAAGACGAGGGATTGAAAATCTCTGCCAAGTAAGATCGGCATTTAGGGAGGTAACGATTTTTTCGACGGCACGGGTACTTATACTTTTGAAACTTGCGTCTGAGGGTATGAATATTCTCGTGTCTTTTTGTACTTCTCCTTTTGGTACTTCTCTCCCTGGTCTATATTTTATCTCCAGTGGCATCCTGTTTTCCCAAGCCATGCCGTAAAAGCCTCCTGTGATTCCTTTTGAGATACTCGATGCAAAGCGGACCAATCTTTTTATATCATCATCGCTAAGGTCATTTTTCTTGGCCATTTTGCTTGATTTAAGTAAATTAAAGGTTCTTCTGCCCACCTTGTCAAAACTGTCCAAACCGCTTAATCTTCCAAAATCGACACTGAACATATGTCCATTTAGGGACGTTTCCATCTCCAGTTGACGATGATAGAGTTGGACGGCATCGGCGAGTCCGGGCATTGTCTGAATGACTTTGGTGACGTCTTCCATCCTAAGTTTGGCCGCCATTTCAGTCATCTTATCAAGCCCTAGTCCAAGATCGGTCAAGGTATTGACATTGTGGCAGTATTCGGTGATCTCTTTGTAGTCGATCATCTCATTATTAAGCATCGCCACTGCTCTACTTAGACTGACATCGACTAGACGCTTCTGAGTCAAAGTATTACCGCCTAAATAAGTTGATCCTTTAAAGGCTTCTTCTTCTTTTTCATCGTAGATCTCTTTTATCTGGATTTTTTGGTTGCTTCTTTCCCCGAATTCCGGATCTTCTTTTAGTTCTTGAGCCAAAGTCGCCAAAGAAACGGTCAGTTGTTTATATACCGTTCCTTCCGTCAGCTCATTGAAAGATCTTTCCCAGTAATCTTTCGGGTTTGATTGGGCAGCTAAAAATATTTGATCGAACAGGCCCCTTATGTCTTTTGTAAATCGTTCCCAATCTTCTTTTTTCTGAAAATTGTAATTTGCCTTAATATATTTTATAAATTTATCCTTATTGTCTAAAGTTTGTAATAGTTCTTGCTGTTTGGGCTTCCATTTTTTTACGTAATAATTAGCCAACTCCCATAATCCTCCTCCGTTTTTTTTCAACAGATATTCTCTGTAGCCGAGCAATTCTTGAGATTTCACGCCCAAAACGTCAAGATTGTCAACCATATTTTGATATTGCATCGGTCCGATGACTCCCTCAGTCTGAAGCATTCCTAAGTGATTTATAAGTCTGTTCTTGTTATCGGTGACGTCTTGTCCAGTAGGCATGGGCCCGTTTATCGCCGCGTCTCGCCTTATATCCCGCAACTGGTTTTTAGTCAATTGTTGGTTTTGCGGAATTTTGGGATCAGGTGCCTTCAAGATACTTGTCAATTCATATCTGAGTTGGGCTTTTATACCTGCAATTTCATCCTGGAGATACGCATCTTCGATTTGTTTGATTTTTACCGGATCGCTCGTCTCAAGCTTTGCCCGCTCTCTTATTCTGACGGCTAAATCCGAATGTCTTAAGTTGTCTACCGTTAAGGAATTGATGACGTTTTCTATTTGTTTACTTATCTGGTTGTATTCCTCATTGATTTTGTCAAATCTGGCTCTCGTCATTTCTTCCGTCTCTTTCCCGGATTTTTCATTTTTCTTTTGATCTTCCGTCTTAAGCTTTTCCAAATCCTGCGTCGAAGCCCCCATCTCGGTAGCTTTTTCCTGAAGTAAAGCCGAGACCCTGTCGTATAAAAAATTGTCCAGATATTGCAGATCTTCAATATTGTCAAAAGCGCTTATAAGCTGGGCAACTGTCTCCAATCGGCCCTGAAGGCCTCTATTGATAAGCTCGCTAAGATATAAAGAGTTCCTGTTGTTTACATTACCAAGATCGCTCGTCGGCTGAAGCTCTTTGCAAAGAGAGATTAAAAACTCTTTTGATCTCTGCGGTACCGCAGCCAGGATATCTCCTCCTTGCCAAAGTTGTTGAGGTGTTCCGGTGATTTTTAAGGCGAGTACTGTCTGACGGACTATATTGGTGACATTATCCAACCTTGCTCTGTTTGGCCCTTGATGAACAGAGTCGGGAAGGGCTTCTTCTCTTATTAAAATTCGCTGGTCCTGTTCGGTGATATTTTTTAAATTTTGAGCTTCCGTCCTCGAGTTATTAAATTCATCTACGACTTGGGCAGCCTGAAGCGCTTGCAGATGATTGACGATATTTTGCTCTACGGTAGGATTCCAAACTGGTTCGGGCTCTAGCATAATGTTTTATCTTATACTAAAAGATAGCATATTCCAGCCAGAGTCTCAATCTCTCATTTTTTCACTTCTATGACCAGTTTTCGATCGCGGCCTTCGCCGACCGAGTAGCTTGTGAGGTCGGGAAAATTGGCCGTAATATATTCATGTATTAACTTCCTTTCAAAAGACGAAAGATTAACGACCTCGGCTGTTTCCTGAGTATTTTGGACTTTGGTCGCATACTCTGAAGCCAAAGCTTCCAATTTTTCTTTCTGCTTTTCACGAAAGTCATTCACATTGACCAAGACTTCGACGGCTTCGCCGAATTTTTTGTAAAGGATCACTTCAAGGATTTTTTGAATCGCCCTGATGGTTTCGCCATGACGACCGATCACGGTCGATACTTCGTCCTCGGTCTTGATGACGACCTCAAAAGTTCCTGAGGTTTCGACGACGTCGACTTGAAAATTATTAATCATCTTGGAAAGCAAAGCCTCGGTTTCATCTTTGATTGTTTGTGTTTTATCCATATGGAAAAAAATTCTAAATTATAAATTCCAAGTTCCAAATAAATTCTAATAATCAAAATTATAAATCTCAAACTATTTGGAATTTGAAATTTGTGATTTATTTGTAATTTGTAATTTTGAATTTGGAGTTTTGCTTTGCCGATACTGCAATATGCTGAAAATCGAAAAAATATTCCAATAAAGCGAAAGTCCGACTGGCAGGGTATAGGAAAACCAGCCAATCATCAAAGGAAAAAGGAATTTCATTTGAGTATTCATTGCTTTTTGAAAGTCTTCGCTATCGTTTTTCTTGGCCTCTTTTTTGTGAAGACTGTCTTCTTTTGAAGACTGTCTTTGGTTTGGGGTGCCCGGCGGCATCATTGACGCAGCCTGAAAATATTGTAAAACACCAGTAATTAGAGGAACGAGGAGATAAAACCATTGACCAGATTTGTTCGGTGCTAAAGCTAAATTAAGACCAAAAAACCACGGATCGATCGTCGCTAGCTTCAAAAACGGAAAATAGACCATCTTATTGATGACGGTGACGGCGGCCGCCAAACTACCGTGTTTAAAAGGTTCATAAAGCACTTGATATAAGGCAAAAAAAATCGGAATTTGGATTATAAGAAAAAGACATCCTGAAGCGGGATTGATTCCGGCTTCTTGATATAGTTTGAGCTGTTCCTGTTGGAGTTTTTTTTGGTCGCCTTTATGCTTTTCTGACAATTTGTCAAGATGAGGCTTTAACTCATTCATTTTACGAGCCGTCTCCATTTGGCTCTTAAAAAACGGGTGAAAAAGACCTCTGACGATCATCGTCAGACCAATTATCGCAAATCCAAAAGCTCCTGGTAACCTTATCAATACAAAAAGCTTGTTCAAAAGAAGTAAGACGTTCAGGATCGGAATAAAAAAAATAGTGCTGAAAATATTTGATATCGACATAATATTTATAAATCAAAATTACAAAATCCAAATTCCAAATCAAACTCAAAGTCTAAAATCCAAAATAAATTATTAGAGTTTTGGCTTTTGGATTTTATTTGTCATTTGATATTCGAACTTTGGATTTATATTGTAAGTCTTTTTCTACCTTTCAACATGCGCCTTTTTATGACGTCTCGACCGGTTTTGGTCTGCATTCTTTTCAAAAATCCATGTTTTTTGACTCTTTTGCCTTTTTTCGGCTGCCAGGTTCTTTTCATAAAAATAAATATTAAACTGTTAATCGGTTAACGCGTTTACGAGTTGGCGAGTTTGTTTCAAACTCGTTAACACGTTAACCCGTTAACTTTTCAAGTAATATCGAACTCTCTTCTCCATTAAATGTCTTCCACACCGCTTCAGTTACAAAAGGAGCGAACGGGTGAAGCATTTTCAGGTTCTCGAGATACACATTTTCTAGAGCTTCCAAAGCTTCTATATTACCATTAATTATGACGTCTTTCAATTGCTCAATATAAAAATCAGCTAGTCTGTGCCAAATAAACTCATAGGAGTCACCCAAAGCCTGAGAAAATTTAAAAGAATTCATGGCTTTGAAATAGTTTTTTTTCTCCGCTTCAAATTCTTTCTTCAAATCATCCAAAACTTTCGGTTTTTGACTTTTGACTTTTGATTTTTGATTTCGATTCATGTAAATGAATCGTCCCATGTTCCATATCTTGTTGCAAAAATTCCTCATTCCGACGACTTTTTGTTCGGAAAAAGGCAGGTCGTTACCCTCGCCTACCCCAAATATGAGAGAAAGCCTCAGGGCGTCGGCTCCATATTTTGTCACCATGTCCATCGGGTTGACTACGTTACCTTTGCTTTTACTCATCTTTTGACCTTTGCTGTCCCGGACCAACCCGTGTAAGAATACATGTTCAAAAGGCGTTTTTCCGGTCGAGAAATATCCGATCATCAGCATTCTGGCGACCCAAGCCCGGAGAATATCGTAACCTGTCTCCATGACCGTCGTCGGGTAAAAATAATTGAAAAATTTGTTTTCTTTTTGCGTCAGTAAAGTGGCAAACGGCCACTGAGATGAAGAAAACCAGGTATCGAACGTGTCCGGGTCCTGTTCAAATTTACAATCACCGCAAATCAGACACTTTTCTGGCTTATCTATACTCACAAACCATTTTTCGTCAACTTTTGACTTTTGACTTTTGACTTTTGACTTTTTTTTACATTTATATGCCGGTATTCTGATTCCCCAGACAATTTGCCGCGATACGTTCCAATCTATAAAATTATCCAGAATGTCGACGAGCCTTTTTTCAAATCTTTTAGGATGGATTTTTACTTTTTTGTCCTTGAGGAGTTTTTTAACATCTGCTACCAGGGGCTTTACCTTGATAAACCATTGCTCAAGTGGCAAAGGTTCGATGACGCTACCATCGCGATAGCAAGTACCAATGCGGTGTGTATAATTTTCATCGATTTTAATCAGTAAACCGTCTTGCCGCAAGTCGGCGACCATTATTTCGCGGGCTTTAGCAACTTTTAAGTGATGATATTTTTCGGCCCTGGCTCGGTATTTTTCCGAAATATTCTTTTGAGACAAATACCAAGAGAAATCCATCCTGCCTTCCGTGGTGATAATGGGAGTGACCGGAAGATCGTATTTTTTACCAAGTTCAAAATCATGAGGATCATGAGCCGGAGTCACTTTCATAATCCCGGTTCCAAACTTAGGATCGACCTCTGGATCGGAGATGATAGTCATTTTAATCGGTCCTAATAGTCCAGGGATTTCGATGGTTTTACCGATCCATTTTTTATACCTTTTGTCTTTTGGGTTGACGGCTAAAGCGGTATCGCGGAATTTTGTCTCTGGCCGGACCGTGGCAATAGTAAAAGGACCATATTTCATGTAGTAGAGAGGGTCTTTTCTCTCAATATATACGACTTCAAGATCAGAAAACGACGTTCCGCAGCGGGTGCAGTAGTTGACCAAGCGATAATCACGGTACAGAAGCCCCGAGTCAAACAATTTTTTAAAAGTGTCGTATACCTGGGCGACGATATCTTCATCCATGGTAAATTTTTTTCTTTTCCAATCGAGTGCGAAGCCAAGCTTTCTAAGCTGGTTCTCCATCGTACCGCGGTTTTCCTGAACGAAATCCCAAATCATTTTAAAAAGCGTCTGACGATCGAAGTCGAAACGGCTCTTATCCTGTTTTCTCAAAAACTTTTCAAAAACATATTGGGTTTCGATACCGGCATGATCGGCTCCGGGAAGCCACAAGACTTCATCTCCCAAAAGTTTGTGATACCTTGCCATGACATCCTCTATCGCATACATCGCGTGTCCAAGATGCAGTGAGGCGTTGGCATTGGGAGGAGGAAGAATGATCGAAAAAGGCTTTTTATCTTTGTTTATTTTCGCTTCGAAGAGTCCTTTTTTTTCCCATTCTTCATATAATTTACCTTCGATTTGCTGAGGTTGATATTTGGAATCCATAAACGCGCCTGGTGTCATCCTGAGAGAGCGGAGCGACCGAAGGATCTAAAATTACGCTTCGCTAGATTCCTCGCTACGCTCGGAATGACAAAAGAGACGTTATCTATTATATAATATTTTCTTATGAATTGGCTTTTCATTTCCTTCAATTGGTATATATATCTTTTGTTGACAGGCTTGATTTTCTATCCTTTAACCAAAAAAATTTTAAAAGGGTTCAGATTCGATTTCGGTTTTCCCTTTTCAAAAACTCTAGCGATAATTTTTATCAGTTATCTATCCTATGTGCTTTCAAGTATCCATTTATTGCCGTTCACGAGAGCCTCGCTTTTCCTAATAATCGGAATATTTATTATCGTCAACGGTTACATCTTCCTGAAAGAAAACAAAAAATTTAGGTTCGAATGGCGGTATTTACTGATTTTTATCGTCGAGGAAGGATTGTTTTTTGTCGCTTTGGCATTTTGGACTTACGTAAGATCACAAGAACCGTCAATTCATAGTCTGGAAAAATTCATGGACTTTGGATTCATTAATTCCATTTTAAGAAGCCGTTATTTCCCACCGGCCGACATGTGGTACACTCCGCTTCCGATAAATTATTATTACTTCGGCCATTTGACTGGTGCCGTTCTCATAAAGATTTCCGACGTTGCCCCTCAGATAGGATATAACTTGATATTGGCGACAATTTTCGCTCAAGGGGTGACCGAGACGTTTTCGTTTGTCTCCAATATTATCTTTTTAGTATCAAAAAAAATCAAAGCGATCGTTTTGTTCGTCTTCGGCATAATCGGCGCTTATTTAATGAACCTCGGCGGCAACCTCCATACCATATATGTCTTCACGACGGGCTATCCCAACGACAAACCGATTCCCTTCTGGAAAATACTCTCTGGATACAACCCGACCTCCTATTGGTATCCTAACGCGACTCGCTTTATACCTTTTACAATTCATGAGTTTCCTTCGTATTCATATGTGGTCGCCGATCTTCACGGACATGTCTTCGACATACCATTCGTCATATTGACTTTAGCTATTTTATTTTTACTTTTTACATCTTCTTTTTCGCTTCGAGCAAAGCAATCGAAGATCGTGAAGTCAAAAAATCTTTTTCTCAAATCCCTCGAAACATTGCACTCGCTCGAAATGAGGTGGGGTGTCGCTATTTTCATCGGTTTTATGACATCCATCCATTATATGACCAACGCTTTTGACGGACCAATCTATGTGCTACTGACGACGATCATTTTTTTTATTATTTATGGACCGACCGGTGAATTTATCGTTAATTTTATGATCCTCGTCATGTCCTTTTTGATCTTTTCTTTGCCTTTTTCACTTCACTTCAGTCCTTTCGTCAGCGGTATCGGCGTCAACTGTTCGCCGCAATTTCTAATCAATATCGGCCGGATCGGACCTTTTCTATTTGAGGCCGACAAATGTCAGCGCTCACCCTTTTGGATGCTCCTGGTTCTTTGGGGATTCTTTTGGTTAAATTTTATTCTCCTTTTGGTCGTATACAAACTCAGGCGCAAACTCAGTCCAATTCAGAACAAAGTCATCCAATTTATGCTGATATTATTTTCTTTCTCTACGTTCCTTTTAATTATTCCCGAATTTTTTTATGTCAAAGATATTTACCCGCAATATTTTCGTGCTAACACAATGTTCAAGCTCGGATATCAAGCTTTCATCATGATGATGTTTGCATCGACCGTCACTCTCTTCGCGATTAGGAATTTTGTTAAAAGCAGGCTTGCATCGATCATTTTAAGTTTTACCTGGCTTTTTTTTGCATTTTTTGTCACCATCTATCCGTTTTTTTCAATCCCGTCATATTATGGACCGCTTGACAGGCCGCCAAATCTTAGGGGGATGGACTGGATAAACGGCGAATACCCAGAAGATTTCCAGATCATCAACTATTTAAATAAGCATGTAAAAGGACAGCCGGTAATTTTGGAGGCTCAAGGTGACTCCTATACTGATTATGAAAGAATTTCCGCCATGACCGGCCTACCGACCGTTGCCGGCTGGTGGGTCCATGAATGGCTGTGGAGAGGGAGTCCAGATGTCGTTGGCAAACGTATCCCTGACGTCGAAACACTCTATGAATCACACGACATCGGTGTGACTGAAAAATTAATACAAAAATATCAAATAAAGTACGTGATCGTTTCACGATTGGAACGCCAAAAATACCCGAATTTGGATGCCGAAAAATTCCCAAAAATTGGTAAGTTGATTTTTGAGTCGTCTAATGGGCTTGGGGCTCTATATCAAGTAAATCCATAACCAAGGGGGCCACACAAATAACGTATTGACAATGGCATTTTTTTTTGTTAACGTAGTAAGAGAGCATTACTACTCGTCGTTCCCTTATACGAGCGGTAGTGATGCTCTATTTTTTTTGGCTTTAGAGATGATACAACGTTATCGGGACTCTTAGATTTTTCTTGGCCAACTTCCTAAATTGGTCTTCGACAAATCCGACTAATTCGCTTTTTCCAAACCGACTACTTCGAAAGTTTATTTTGGGTTTATCCGAAGAGACAATCTTTTTCATATAAAAAATGATAGATGAGGATTTACTGTTTGTCAAGACCTATAGAAATAATCACCGATAATATAGGTTATCTCATAATAATTATATACCGATTTACCCTTTTACAAAGCTCCGTTAACTTTTATACAAAAAGTGTGGACAGTCTCAAAATAGATAACAAAGACGGCAGCTGATATAATGGAACTATGGAATTTTCGGTTTTGATTTATAACACTTTATTTAACCGCGGATTTGAAAATATTGGTGCAATTACGAGCAAATATGCCCCTGACTTCTTATGTTTGCAGGAAGTCGACACGTCGGATGATAATTTGAACAAGATACGCCAATATGGCTATGAGTTGGCAGATTACGCCAATTCGTTTATCAAATTTGACAAGGTGTACGGCGCCGCGACTTTTTATAACGCCAATAAATTCCGATTTCTTTCTTCCGATTCCTTTGATATCTCAACCAATATTTCCGAATGGTTTTACACTTTGGTCCAACTCATTTTCGGGATCAACAAACCAAAGACAGTCCTGCGAACCGATTTTGTTGATCGGTCGATGGGAAAAAAAGTGACTCTTTGCAATATGCACCTTATCGTCATCGCCTCAAATGCCCTTCGCGTCAATCACATCAATAAGGCTCTCAAGTGGCTCCGACTACCAAAAGGTTCCGGACTGGTGGTCGGTGGCGATTTTAATTATCTACCCTATCAAAGGAAAAGATTGGAAAAAACCATGAAACGATACGGTTTGACTGAGGCGACAAAAAACGTTCATCAAACGATCGAATTTTCCCAAAGCGGTAAAAAAGAAAAAATGAATATTTTTCAGGCGTTTTTTATAAAGCAAATCGATAAATTTTTCGCCCACCACATGAAAAACGATTACGTTTTTTACAAAAATCTTCGTCTCAGAAAAAATCAGAGACTGGAAGTCCGGTACTCCGATCATTTCCCGATCCTCTCTGTCTTCAAAATTTAGCTGCCAAGTTCTTTAAGGACTTTTTTGAAAAGAAGCTTGATGTCTTGAGCATATTTTTGGAAAAAAAATTCATTTTTTGTTTTCTTGTCCTGTGCATAAAACTGTCCGCCCATATTATATTCAAATATTTTGTTTTTGATTTCTTCATTCAAGATAAACCTTCTCGAAGCGGCAACGAAGTACTTATAAAAAAATTTTATTTGCCCTTCTTTTTTGATTCGTCGTAAACAAAAGGTAACTTGATTGTCGCGCATGAATTTTGCATTCACTCCCCATTGGGCCATTCGTTGTACCAGTTCATGATCTTCGGACAAATAAATTTTTTCATTAAATCCTCCGACCAGTTCAAAAAAATGTTTCTCGGCGATGATCGCCCCCCCCAAAGAAAAACGGCGTTTAATATTCTGGCTGAATTCAACCAAGAGATTGCTGAGATCCAATAATGGCTTGTATTCCGAATCATTTTTTTCGGTGGTGATATAAGGAATGAATAGAAGACCTTTGTTTTTCTCGATACTATTTAAGAGTTTTTTCAAAAATGTTGGTTTTATCCTGGTATCGGCGTCCAGAAACACTAGATACTTCCCTTTCGCTTGGGTCGCACCGAAATTCCGTTGCGCGGAAACATTTTTTTTGTTCGATTCAAAAAGGCGCAATGGCAATGTTTTTTGGTACTCCTTGGCTTTTTCAATCGTCTCGTCGAGTGAGTAGCCGTCAACTATCAAAACTTCGAAATTCTGATATGCCTGTTTTCCCAAATCTTTGAGTAAACGCGGTAAATAATTTTCTTCATTTAGGGTCGGAATGACGACCGAAAAAAAGGGATTCATAAATTGGATATATTATATAATATCCTTCAAAGTCATGAAAAAAAAATCCATATCCATAGTCATACCGGTCTACAATGAAGCCGCATATATCGAGGAATGCCTCTTCAGTCTGGAAAAGCAGACTCTCAAACCTCTAGAAATCATCGTTGTCGACAATAACTGTACCGACAGGACGATCGACATAGTTAAAAAATTCAAAGGTATAAAAGTTTTGAAAGAGAGCGAACAAGGTATTACTCCGGCGAGAAACAGCGGCTTTGACAAAGCGCGTGGAGACATTATTGTAAAAATCGATGCCGATGCCAGGGTTAACAAAGATTTTTTAAAAAAAATCCGTACCGATTTTATTCAACACCCGAAAATAGCCGGCGTGACGGTGTATGTGAAATTTTACGATACCTTAATGTTTCGTCGTATCAAAGCTTACTATGATGTATATATGATGTTTGCCAAGGCGACGATTGGGCACTTTATTTTCGGCGGGCCAACATACGCGATATCGAAAGAGTTCTGGCTCAAAGTCAAAGACCAAATATGCCTCAATGATAAAATAGTTCATGAAGATATTGACTTATCAATCCATGTAGGAAAATTGGGAGGAGAAATATACTTTGACAAATCTCTGATGACCTTGGCATCTGGTAGGAGGATAAAATATAACCCATTATCTTTTTTCTTGGAATATCCGGCTCGTTTCGTAAAAATGCTGGAAAGTCATCGCCCTCACTGAGATTTGGCCATTTCGAATATTTCTTTGATCGTCGTCACGTCCACGGGCTTTTTGTCTTCTCTAAACCTTTGTAATCGAGGAAATCTTAGCGCCAGTCCGGCCGAATGAACCGGCGATTTGGTAATTTCGTCGGCTTTAATCTCCACAACAATCGCCGGGGCAACCCAAACGTCACACTCCATAGCTTTATTGACCGAGTAATTTTTTGGTTTTATCCTGACTCTTGATTTTTGACTTTTTATTTGAAGTTCTCGCCATTCCTTGTCGGTGAGGCCCGTCCCAATTTTTGCCACCGTTAAATAACAATCCTTGTTTTCATCATATATACCGACTAAAAAAGCCCCGATTCCAAAATCGGTTCGTTTACCCTTACCAAAATCGTAACCCAAAATCAGACAGTCAATCGTATCGTTTATCTTCGAAGAGTAACTTTTTTTGTACTTTATCCAGTTCCATTCCCGGGCACCCGGTTTGTAGACTCCATCTTCTTTTTTAGCCAATATTCCTTCGAGCCCTTTTCCTACGGCTTCGTCGAACAACTCTTCAAGTCTCTTCTCATTCGATACCTCTTCCTGATTAGCGATAAGTATCGTATCACGAGCGACGTCATGAGTCGTTTTGACAGATTCGACCAATACTTTTCTTCTCGTCCTAAAAGGCTCGCCGATGTAGCTTTTGCCATCTTTAAAAAGCAGCTCGAAACAAAAAAGTTTTAGGGGAATTTCTTTTTTCATCTCGTCGATGTTCTATTTTCTTTTACGGTGCACGGTTTCCTGGAAAGGTAAAAATTCACCCGTTTTTCCGTTGTATCCAATGGCTTCACCCTCCAGTATCACTTCGTTGGCGACAACCTCCTTTTTGACTCCCTCAACAATATCCGGATACATGTAGGTGACGTCTTCAAGACTCCGGGAAAATAATTTTACTTCGGGAACGGTCTTTTCTAGGTTGGATATTTTGGTGTCTGTCCTTTTTTTATAGTGGATTTGGAGACGGAAGCCGTCGAATTTCGGCTCTACGAAACATGTCCCTATCTGCCCCAGAATCTCTTTTGCGGAAGAAAGTCGTTCCGCTCGCATCATGATAATCGGCGTGAACACTTTGGGAGTGACGCTTCGGACTTCAGCAATCCCCTTTTCCTTAAGGAGTTTTCCGATAAACCCAAGCTCCGGTCTTACGTGATAAGCTTTTTCTATTTCATTTCGAAGACTTTTGTCGCCATTTATCATCCATGAATAAGCATCCAAGATTGTCATGTCGGAAAACCCCATTCTGATGACGCCGGTCGGCAAGCGAACGATAAAACGGGAAGAGCGCGAATCGAGTTCGCGAATGAGCCTCGACAGGTAACTTATTTTTGCTTCCTGCGATCCGTTTCCGGAAGAAGTCGCCAACTTATAAAAAACATCGAAAACATCTTTTACCGCCAAATCCCTCTCGTCAAACGAATGAATCTGCTTCTTGAAATTTTCCACCGTTATCCCAAGATCTCCCGTTTGTTTCAATTCCTTTTGGAAATAACTTTTATCGATATTCAAAGCTAATATTGCCGACTTGATGATCGTTTTATCCGCCATCCCAAATTCTATTTTTTCAAAAGCGGGCGCCACTCTACCCTGGAGCAGGTAGACGACTTTTTCGATTTCCTCGGCGGTCAATTTTTTAAAAAGTTCCGCCAATATGCGTGTAATTTCCAAACGAGAGGAAGTCTTCTCTATCCTGTCAAAATATATAGCTAGTTCTGAAAATTTCATATGTAACTGAACCTATACCATCACATACCTCGCCGCCTTTGTGCTTCCGACTTTTTTGATGAGGGATTTTTTTATTAAATCTTGGATGTCCCTCAAGACCGTATCTTCGGATACGTCGGGGAAAATATTGACAAACATCTGATTTTGGATATAACCAACCTCCTGGATGTATTCTATGAGTTTCATCTCCCTTTCCGTCAGATATATTTGCTGACCGCCAAATTTTTCTTTCAACTTGACATCTTTCGAGAGTTTAAGGATTTTTTCTTTGATTTTTTCGAATTCGACACTGGCTCCGAAAGTAAAGTATTCAAGCCATGATGTTAAATCACCAGCCGAAGCTTTTTGAAGATTTTTATAATAAGTGACCGCGTCTTTATCGTAGTATTCTTCGAGGGAGAAAAACCTTCTGATGTCGTACCCTCCCAAAAGAAGAATAAGAGTCGCTAGCACCCTGGCCGCCCGACCGTTACCGTCTATAAAAGGATGGATGCGGACCAATTCGTGGTGAGCGATTCCAGCTTTTAAAACCGGATGAAGAATATCGCGGTCGTCGCGATTAAGCCAATAAATGAATTCTCTCATCAAAAACGGGACTTCGATTGGAGGTGGTGGACGGAAAGTCACTTCACCCGTGGCTGAGTTTTTTATGATCACCTGTTTATTCCGATATTCCCCCGTTCCTTCGCCTATGATTATTTTGTCAGTGATGATCCGATGGATTTTTTTTATTAAAAGTTCGGTGATTTTGTCTATTTTCCTCTTGGCTTCGTCGTCAATAAATTCGATGACTCTCCGATAATTTATGATTTCCTGGATATCTCTTGGCCGGCCTATTACTTCCCGACCTTCCAAGATGTCCTTGGCGTCGTCCTTATGCAACTGATTACCCTCAATGTGAGTACCGTGGTAGGCAGATCTGATGATGGCATCTTCCTTAAACTGTTTTTCCCATAAAGGTAATAGTGGTGAATGTTTGATGACTTCTTCGGCGGCTTCGATTTTTGAGATGTTAGTCAGGGTTTTATTGGTGATATTAAAGGTAGGATTGAACATGATAGATAAATTATAGCTAATAAAATTCATTTATTGCATAATTAACGCACTTGGTTTACACTTCAACTATGGTCTACGCTGTCGAAATCAATTCGAGCATTTTTCCCGCTGCCAGAATTTCCAATATCAGTACTCTTCTTAATCTGGTACTTCCTTTGGTCATGGGTGGGGCTGGACTCGTTTGTTTGATGATGGCTTTATACGCGGCATTCAATATTATGACTCACGGTGACAACCCTGAAGCTTTGAAAAAATACTATGCTTCAATGGTATTTGCTATCGTCGGCTTGCTCATCGTCATTGCCAGTTTTCTCATTGTCAGAGTTATTGGTATAATGATAGGTAATAGCAATTTAATTCCCCAATAATGTTATTGGCCGATCAGACCGTACAGACAATATTCGGACAGGTTTCGCCCCCTCCCGGCATGGACGTTGGCGCCGGACAAAATCCCATCGCCGGACTGGGTACTTTTATCGGCTGGGGAATCAATATTTTTTTAACGGTAGCCGGATTATTTTTATTGTTGTATCTTCTATGGGGTGCTTTGGACTGGATTCAATCTGCCGGGGAAAAGGAAAAACTTGTCAAAGCGCAAAACAAAATTACCAATGCAGTCGTCGGAATGGTCCTGATATTTGCCGTTTTGGTGGTGTTCAATGTACTGGCCGGGCGAATCCTTGGGATTATAAATGTCAATCCCGACGGCAGTTGGGGTATTAAGATCCCTACTCTTCAACAATCGTCCCCGTAAAATTTGCCCCGATTATACTTTTATAGAGATTGTCCTCTTCGGCGCCGTTTATTATGATAACCGGAATTTTCACTTTGGACAAGCGTAAAGACTCTTTTACCTTGTAGGCCATACCTCCCGAAACGTCAATTCCGGCAGTTTTAAAAAAAATTTTGTTGTTTTCTTTTAGGATATTGTTTGTCAGTCGTAATATGGTATTACCTGATGAGTCGGTCACTCCCGGAGTGGAGCCGGCGAAGATTACTTTTGTGACCGGGAATTTTTTTTTCTTTAAATAGATAGCTAGGTCGATTATGAACTTATCCATCGAAAGAATGCTTATGCCGAAACTTTCATCGTCGACTAGGTCGGCGTGAAAAACGGGGATAATTTTTTTATTAAGGACTTTGACAACATATTCATAAGACAGTTCCTTTAATATTCCCCGACTGTATTTTGACACCCGGTCGGGTTCCATTGAAATTGCCTCCAGACCAATTCCCGTAAAGGATTCGACGACGATTCGATTCAGTTTCTTTACGGCTGCTTTTATAAGCGACCGTCCTTCCAACAAATTGTGACGGTATTTTTTGGCTTCCGGGTGACCGAATCCGCCGGCGCCAGTAGCGACTATAAAGGTCCGATCCGGATTTTCAGCGGAGGCTTTTCGTATTTGATCGGTTAAAAGTCTTATATTGTCAAGTTTCGGGATGTTAATTTTGTTTTTGTCGGAGATTAAGGAGCCGCCAAATTTGATGAGGAAAATGTCTTTCATGAATTCTTAGAAGGAACCGTTAATCTTATATATTTTACTGCCGTCCAATACATATATCCCGCCCTGGTACACGGCGATGTCCTGGGCTTTTGAAAAAATCGATGACTGGACTTGTTTGACAAATTCTCCGGATTTATCAGTGATGTATACGACGCCATTTTTTTTATCCCAAAGATAAACGTTTGTCAACTCCTTTTTGGCAAAAATTTTATATATATCGACATTACTGTTTGGAAGACTTAGTTTGAATCCGTCTTGGGCACCACCGGTGAATTTCAGAACATTGTCGGGGCTGCTGATATATATGGAAGAATCTATCGCCAGAGAGTTTGAACCTGACAGATCAACAATGTTGCCGTTACCGAAATATGACGTCTTGCTGCCAAATCCGTTCGCGGTCGGCACGTACTTGTATACCTGATTGGCGCCGGCGTCCAAAAGATAGAGGTTACCATTATAAGAGGCCATATCAACGATATCCGACCATCCGCTGTCGTTATCGATGACTCTTTTTGCTTTACCTGTCTGGTCGAAAGTATATACTCCAGCACCTCTTATATAATAAAACTGGTCACCATTCGACGAGGCAATCAAGTCCGCTTTTTTGACACTGTCATCTTGATTTTTGGCCAAAGATTTTTTATCCAAGTCAAAACTATAAAGGGTGCCATTGGTCCGGTCGATGATCGCAAGAGTGCTGCCGTCAAGATCCATTCTGTATCCGGAAGCATCGGCATTGTCAACCGCCAAATCAAAAAATTCGCTGAATCCAGTTTCTTCTTTTTTGAGAATTTTGTTTTCCGCTTGAGTCACTTCTTGGCTTATTTTGACGACTTCCGGTCGTTTTGGATACTTTTCTTGCAACTGGTTCAATTGATCTTTGGCTTGATTTATCAAACTTAAGGCCGAATTCATGTCCAGGTATGACATCTCTTGGGCTTGGGATAATTTTAGATCG
>JAJYIX010000017.1 GCA_021789865.1 bacterium | reverse complement strand
CTTAAACAAGGCATGAGGGCCAACGTCGTATTTGACGCTTATCCCGACACAACTTATACAAGTAACCTCTACTATATCGCTTATACTCCCGATCCGTCCGAGACCGGAACCGTCTATGACATCAAACTTAAACTAGATGATCGGGCGAACGCTTTACCACTAAAAATGGGGATGACCGGCGACTTGGATTTCAAACTAAAAGAAAGAGATAATGTTCTTTCGGTGCCGACGTCGTATCTCGGGCGCGATAAGAAAGGTGCATATGTATATATCTTCGTAGGAGACAAGAAAACCAAAAAATACGTCACGACCGGTGAAGAAGTAGACGTCAATACCATCGTTACCAGTGGCCTTCGGGAAGGTGACGTTGTTTATGATTAAACTCGTCAATGTCAACAAAGTATACAAGGTCGACGAAGAAACCGATTTTTACGCTTTAAAAAACGCCAACCTCGAAATAAAAGACAGGGAGTTCGTGGCGATTGTCGGCCCGTCGGGAAGCGGAAAGTCAACTCTGATGCATATCATCGGTCTTTTGGACAAACCAACGAGCGGGGAACTTTTAATCGACGGGAAAAATGTGTCGAAGTTGAACGACGACGCCATTTCTTCTCTGAGAAATGAGTTTGTCGGATTTGTTTTTCAGCAGTTTAATTTAATTCCTAAATTGACCGTTCTTGAAAATATTCTTTTACCCGTGATGTATGCCCGCCGCCCGATCAAATATGATCCCGAAAAAAAAGCCTTGGCCCTCATACAAAAATTCGGTCTTTCGGGAAAAGAGAGTTCTTATCCGAATAAAATTTCGGGTGGTCAGCAGCAAAGAGTCGCGATTTTACGAGCTCTCATAATGGAACCGAGACTCATTTTGGCCGACGAGCCGACCGGTAATCTCGACAGCAGGACGGGCGAAGGGATCATGAACCTCCTGAAAAATCTTAATCAAGACGAGAAAATCACCGTCGCTGTTGTCACTCATGAGGCTGAAATTGCCGCTTTTGCCGGCCGAAAAATAAAAGTTATGGATGGGAAAATTGTCAAAACAAAATGAGCGGTATTTTTTTCGTATTGAGATCGTCTTTTGCGGATTTCAAGAGAAGTAAAATGAAGACGTTTTTAACTTCTCTGGGAATTCTTATAGGCGTTTTTGCCGTCGTTACCTTGACGGCCCTCGGTCTCGGTCTAAAAAAATACATATCTGACCAATTTGAAGCTTTGGGAAGAAACACTCTTTTTATTATCCCGGGACAGGTTCTTCAAGGAGGCAGTTTTTCGGCCTCGTCTTTTTTAGGAGGTAATTTTGATATAAAAGATTTGACCGGGCTTTCCCGGATAAGAGATATAAAAAGCATCGCCCCGATTTCGACGAAATCCGGCGACGTCAAGAGTCACAAGAAAACCGAGTATGTGACTATTTTTTTTTCTTCGGCGGATTTCAAAGACATTACCGGACTAAATGTATCCAAAGGGCGATTTTTTAATAAATCGGATGTCGGAAAAAAAGCCAAAGTACTGGTCGCAGGAAAAACGATCGCCGAAAAACTATTCGGGACCCCGGATCAAGCGGTTGGGCAAAGAGTATCGATCGACAACATAAATTTTGAGATAATCGGAATATTAAAAAGTACCGGCGGTGGAGGATTTGGAGGCTCGGATTACGACGCCTACATGTTCGGACCGTATACGACCGGGTACGTGTTTGATCCGGGGAAAAAATTTATTCGTTTTGCCATTAAATACAACGAAAATGCCAACGTAAACGTCGTCAAGGAAGAAATCAACAAAGTGATGCTCAGACGTTATAAAAGCGATGACTATAGCCTTATTGAACCGAGCCAATTGATGTCGGCCATCAATTCAATTTTTGCAGTCATAAACATCGTTCTGGTAGCGCTGGCGAGCATATCATTGCTGGTCGGCGGGATCGGAATTATGAACATCATGTATGTGACCGTCTCCGATAAAACAAAAGAAGTCGGAATTCGCCGGGCTCTCGGAGCCAGAAAAAACGACATTCTGATTCAATTTTTGATCGAGTCGGTGATTTTATCTGTGATCGGCGGGGTCCTGGGATTGGTACTGGCATACCTGGGCGTTTTGGCTGTCCAAAGCGTTTTTCCGGCTTACGTTGACGTCGGTTCGGTCATATTGGCCCTCGGGGTTTCGAGCGGAATCGGAATTTTATTCGGGGTTTTTCCGGCAAAAAAAGCCTCAGACCTTACGCCGGTCGAAGCAATCAGGTACGAATGAGAATAATATCAAATATTGCATATTGAAAATCAAAAAATCGGCAGCGGAAAGTCTTCTTTTAGATATTGTTGAAATAATCGAACGGTCTCCAGGTGGTCGAAGGCGAATTGACTTTCACGAGGCAGAGAATTTAAATCAAACCATCTAGACTCCGCGACTTCAAAATCAGGATTTCCGACTTTGCCCAAGGGCCGGATGATATAAACAAAAGAAATGTTCTGCCGGTCCTCCTGTGCCCGGTCGGGATTATCAACAATTCGGAATAGCGAGACAATCTCTCCCTTATATCCAGTTTCCTCCAAAGTTTCCCTTAAAGCGGCTTTTTTTGTATCTTCGTCCCTCTCAACAAATCCTCCGGGCAGAGCGTACTTCCCACCGTTGGATAACTGGGGAGCTCTTTTGACAAGAAGAATCCTTCCGTTTTTAACGATGATCATGTCGACAACGACATGACGAAGTGAATTTTTGTGACCATTTTCAAAGGTGCAATTGATCATTTTTTAATATATCTTATCCACAAATTTTTAAAGAAGGGGAGAGTCAGAGTTGATAGTAATAATCCCAGACTGGGAACAATTTCTATACTAAGATCAGTAAGAGTTTTCATAATGGAAATTATACATTAACCAGTTTGTCATCCTGAGCTTTAGCGAAGAATCTCTTTTAAGCGCTTACTTGACAATTTTGACAAAGGAAACTGCTTCGTCCGTTGTGTTTGATCCTCTTTATGACATGCCCGCATCTGGGACATTTTTCTCCTTCCCGCTGATAGACGAGAAACCGCCTTTGGTGTCTGCCTTTTGAACCGTCGGGGAGAATAAAAGCTTCGTCTGCTCCTGAAGAGCCTTTATCATGTACTCCTTTTTTAATTTCCGAAATTATCGCTGAATGAAGTTTTTTGATTTCATTTGCGGTCAACGAATTGGCCGGTCGTTGAGGGTGAATACGCGCTAAAAATAAGGAGTCGTTGGCGTATATATTACCTATTCCCGTGATAAGATCCTGATCCATGAGAAGGACTTTGATCGGCTTACGAGTCTTTCCCGTGATATCGGTCAACAATTTCGAAGTAAAATTCTTTGAAAGGACATCCACCCCTTTCGGACTCAAAGGTTTCTTTGAGACTTTTATCCAACCGAATTTCCGAAGATCGTTAAAAAAAATTCCGCTGCCGTCGGAAAAAGAAATTATGACTCGAGTCGTATTGGCAGGCATTTTTTTGCCTTTGGTAAATGGAATTTTGTTCGCAAAAATGGCGTTATCGACTTTTTTCGAATAAAGCATTTGGCCAGAAAGTTTGAAATGAATATTTAAGTAGTTAACTGGTTTACGGGTTAAAGGGTTTACGAGTTTTATCACCAAAACTTTGCCAAAACGATTGATATTGGTTATTTTTCGACCGACGACAGACGTTTCATCACCGATAAAATTTTTACTGGATAAAATTGCGACTTTCCTTATGACTTTACCCTTTATCTTCGGCTCGAGAGCTCTTTTGATGGACTCGACTTCCGGTAATTCAGGCATGGACGCTCTTGTAATGAAGACTGTCTTTATTTAAGGACAGTCTTCATAAAACTTAAAATATTTTTTTTAAACTTTTCTTCGGTAAATTTTTGTGCGGTTTTTCTGGCGTTTTTTTTCATTTCGGCAATTTCTTTATCGTTCAAACTTTCAAATTTCCTGATTTTTTCGATGAGATTTGATGGGTCTAATGAGTCAAATAAAAATCCGTTAACAGAATCTTCGACGAATTCTGGAATTCCACCGGATCTGTATGCTATTACCGGTTTACCATAACCCATAGCTTCGACAACCGCAATGCCAAACTCTTCATCTTTAGCGGCAAATAAGAAAGCTTTGGCTTTAGAAAATACACCCTTAAATTCATCGTCTTTAACATTACCCAAAAATTCGACGGTTGGACCTGCCAACGATCTTAAGAAATTTTCGTCGCGCCCAACACCGATTATTTTCAATTCAAATTTCATTCGATTAGCGGCCTTAATGAGAATGTCGATGTGCTTGGCCTTGGCAAGGCGGGAGACAGTTATAAAATAGTTGCCCGGCTTACGAGCTGACGGGTATAATAGTTCTTTGGGAATGTTGACGGGTGGGTAAATGACGATCGAGTCACGACGATAAAATTTTTTTATGCGTTTCTTGGTTTCAATAGAATTGGCTATCAAGTAATCGGGCCGTTGGCTCGACTTGAAATCCCAGATTCTTAAAAAGTGGTTGACGACGTACGCATATAATCTGACGACCGGATATTTTTGCCATTCCAAAGCCGTTTCGTATCCATAAAGATAGCGAGGTGGGTGATGAATGTATGAGATGTGGACGGTCGGTTTTTTTGTGACGACGCCGTGGCTCATCCAACTTCCCGATGAAGAAATAACCAAATCGTATCCCGACAAATCAAAACTTTCCCAGATAAGAGGCGTAAGAAAGCGGAAAGGCGAATAGTAGCGGTTGATAAAAGGAATTCTTCCGAACCATGAGACCTTCACTTGCCAATTTTTTAAAAGTTTTTTGTGAGATCCAAGAGAATCAGGATCGAATGTCGTTGTGTAGACGGTCGCTTCGGGAAAGATTTTTTTCAAAGCGACCAGGACGCGTTCCGAACCGCCGAATTCTCTTAGCTGGTCATGGACGATAGCGACTTTCATAAATATAAAACGGTTTTATCAGTTATTTAGTTAACGCGTTAACGGGTTAACGAGTTGATAAGTTCTGTTTGTTTTTACCTGAACCCGTTAACTCGTAAACTCGTTAACCGATCAACTGTTATTAAACATTTATATAGTGTAATTCTTTTAATTCGTATCGATTCATTGATTTGTATCGTAGTTGTATTATAATTGACAAATGAACGTAATTCATGCCTTCATACTAGGAATTGTCGAGGGATTGACGGAATTTCTTCCGGTGTCTTCAACTGCACACCTTATTTTGGCCAGCAAATTGATGCACCTTCCCCAGACCGAGTTCCAAACCTTTTTTGAAATATTCATTCAGTCGGGGGCCATACTGGCGATAGTGTTTTTGTACTTTGAATATGTGTTGAAACATAAAGATCTTTGGGCAAAGTTTGTCGTCTCTTTTATCCCGACCGCGGTTGTCGGTTTGATTTTGGAAAAGATAATAAAAAAATTTTTTTTCAACTCCACTCCTTTGATTCTCGGATCGATGTTTGTCATCGGTGTCATCTTTATCGTCTTTGAATATTTCATTAAGAAAGACAGAATCAAAATCAGTAAGAGTATAAAGGATATGACGTATAAAGAAGCTTTTTTTATAGGCGTTGGCCAATCTTTAGCGGTCATACCTGGAGTATCCAGATCTGGAATTGTCATGTTGACGATGATGGGGATTAATTTCCGCCGTGATGAGTCGGCCGTGTACTCTTTTCTTTTGGGCGTGCCGACGATACTGGCCGCCTCTGGATTCGAGGTCCTAAAAACAAATTTCGGAATTTTAACCGATCCGAATAATCTTCTTTTATTGGCGGTCGGATTTGTGATGTCTTTTATCACCGCTGTTCTTTCGGTTAAATGGTTTGTCGGATTTTTAAAGAAAAATACCTTGGTGCCTTTCGGTATCTATAGAATTATTCTTTCGGTTTTTTTCTTCGTTGTCTAATTCAACAAATTAATGCTTTATAATATGGGAATTGGTATGGAGCCCTCGTAGCTTAACGGATAGAGCGCTGGCCTCCGAAGCCGGATATACCAGTTCAATTCTGGTCGAGAGCACAGAGAGCTCACCCTGAGCGTAGTCGAAGGGCCTATGGTTCAACGGTAGAACGTGGCATTCGCATTGCCAAGATCGGAGTTCAATTCTCCGTAGGTCCACTTGACAAACTGTCACACGCTTCCTTACAATGGTTCTAAACGTATGAAGAATCGGCTTGACCTTATTAGAATCTTGTTTTTTCTGGTCGCTTTTGTCGCTTTCACGTTTTTTGTGACTACCAATGCCTACGCAACCTGCCCAAGCCCCCAGGTATCATGTGACAACGGCGGCGGTGATCCGTTGGCCGACGTGTACGGAAATCCCGGTGTGCACGGCACATGTTGTCCGCCTCAATACCATTGTCAAATGGGAAATGGCGGTGCCGGGTCCCATACCTCCTATTGTGTTTTCGGCAGCGCGGGAAGTAACGGTTGTCCCTGTGGTTCAACAAGAAAAGTGTCGTGTACCCTCAAGTCAAACTGCCCGTCAAATAGGCAACTCGATAGCTGCGGGGTCAATAAAGATAATTTGCCAAAGGTGAATTGTTCGATCACTTTTTGCAACGCTTGTCCGCCGACCGCGGTTCCTCCAACGGCAACAGTCTGGCCAACCAAAGTACCGCCGACGGCAACGAGCTTTCCCTCTCCGACACCGGCTCCGATGTGCCAGCAGATGAAGGAATTTGTCAACGGTGTTGAAGTGACCAACAATCTCCAGTCGATCAAATACGGAGATAATGTGACATTTATAGCTTATTATCCGAATATCGGCGCCCCGATAAAAACAATTAATTTCCAGTTGCTGATAAATGGCCTCGTCGTCGAGACCGTTCCCGAACAAGCGACGTTGGTCAACGGAATTTGGTCGGCCGTATATTCCCGTGCGATTAATTTTTATGGATCTTATCGCGTCCATGTGGTCGGAGCGACCCAATAATTTCTATGGCAAAGAAGAAATCAACTGTCAATATAGCTAAAATCGCAATAATAGCGTCGGTGGCCGTTTTGTCAGTCGCCGCTGCCATATACGCTTTGACATTTAGCGGTCGTCAGAGAAATAGTAAAGCCGCCGCCGCTCCGGGTGCATGCGACGTGACTTTTAACGTTGCGACACCGACACCGACTTTAGCCCCGAGTATCACGCCGACGCCTGGTTCGTGCAATATATGCAACTATCAGGTTGACGCATTCTGGGGACCGTTGATCCCGAATTTTGTCGGCGGTCAGTTTTATTCCTGGCCGACCAACAGACTTTTGAGCAATTTTCACGACAAAGATAGTAGCCATCCGGCCTGTATCGGTCTCGTTCCACAACAACCCGTAAAAGTGACGATATCGAAATTGCCGGTTGGCTGTGACAGACCGATCGAGAGAGGATACCTCGTCGCTTACTTTAACTCATATAATCCGACGGTTCCACCGGGTTATGTGACGGCAACGATCATTAATCGTTCGGCGAAATGCGCTTATTCGGTCGGTGTGGCGTCCTATAAAGCGGCTTGGCAGGTTCATACTAAAACACCGCCGACCGCAGAAGAATATAAGACGGAAAATTTGTATGATGCCCACGAAACGACGATTCGTCCGAGGCAAACCATTAAACTGAATGTCAAGATTCCTTCCAATAATTCTTCGGATTCATGTTACGTTCAACCGAAATGATTTATCTTAGAAAAATCGGGTCCGTTCTAAAAAAGCCGGAGATTTGTAGCGCGATTTGAAGAGATTGGGCGTAAAAATTTGATATACTTTAGAGAGTATTTTTTAAGCGCTCGTAGCTCAGTGGTAGAGCGCCACTCTTATAAAGTGGATGTCCTTGGTTCGAGCCCAAGCGAGCGCACCAAAAGCGAAGGTAGCCAAGGTGGTCACGGCGGGGGTCTGAAAAACCTCAGATGTCAGTTCGACTCTGACCCTTCGCACCCTGATTAATAATACTTCAAATATGTCAAATCCGCCGTCTTCAAAACGTCTCGTCGCTATTCCAGCATCACCTATTCGTAAATTAGTGCCTTACGCGGTAGCTGCAAAACAAGAGGGAATCAAAGTATACCACTTGAATATCGGCGATCCGGATATCGAAACTCCCCAAGTGATGCTCGACGCTCTGAAAAATTGGTCTAAAAATCCAATTGGCTATAGCCAATCCAAGGGCGAACCGATATTTATTGATGCCCTAAAAACTTATTATCATCGCTTAGGTTATCAGTTCATCGGTGGAGATGACATTCAAGTGACGTCGGGAGGAAGCGAAGCGATATCGATGGCTTTTTTTGCGACGTGTGAAGGCGGTGATGAAGTTTTGGTATTTGAACCTTTGTACACTTTGTACAATTCTTTTGCCGCCATCAACAATGTTAAATTAGTTCCGGTAAGAACATCGGCCGATGCCGGTTTTCATTTACCACCAAGGATAGAAATCGAAAAAAAAATTACCAAAAAAACAAAAGCAATATTGATTTGCAATCCAAGCAATCCTACCGGGACCGTCTACACACAACAAGAAATGGACACACTTTTTGAAATAGCAAAAAATCACAATCTCTTTTTACTTTCGGATGAAGTTTATCGGGAGTTCGTCTACGACGATAGGCGACACATATCCGTCTTGGACTACATGAAAAAATTACCGGAGAAAATAATTCTACTTGATAGTTTGTCAAAACGGTTTAGCATCTGTGGTGCTCGTATAGGAACTTTCATATCAAAAAACAAAGCGATTATGGACGGGGTTTTAAGAATCGCCCAGAGTCGTCTTTCTGTCGGATTAATCGACCAAACTATCGCGGCTAGGCTGACTTCGGTTCCTCGATCATACTTCAAAAAAGTCCATCGGGAATATCAAAAAAGGAGGGACGTTTTGTATGAGGAATTGAAAAAGATTCCCGGGGTAAGTTTGAAAAAACCGGAAGGTGCTTTTTACGCGGTCGTGACTCTGCCAATCAGGGATAGTGAACATTTTAGTAAATGGCTTTTGACCGATTTTCGATTCAAGAATCAAACCGTTATGGTCGCTCCGGCACCAGGATTTTACGTCACCAAAGGTTTGGGAAAACAGGAAGTTCGGATGGCTTACGTCATCAATATTTCTGAATTGAAAAAAGCGATTGAGATATTGAGGCGTGCTTTGATAGAATATAAGGACTAATATTTACCGCGGCTGTAGTTTACCGGTAAAATGTCTCCTTGCCAAGGAGAAGACAACGGGTCCAATTCCCGTCAGCCGCTCACGAGGTTTTTCTTGCGACAATCCTACCTTGATAAACCCAGAGCGGACAAAAACATTAAAGCGGCTGCCGTCGTACGGATGACGTAAATTTTGGCCGGATGTTTTTCCAGAATTTTTGGTGCAAAAAAAGCCAGAATCATTGTCAAAATCATTGCCAAGGGTAAAGATATGATCGCCATCGATATGCTGACATTTGCCGATAATGCCTTTATCGAAAATAAAAGTCCGGCCGTCCACAAAGCAGTGTTAATCGCGATACCGCTATAGTTCATCAGAGGCGTTTTGGCTAAATCTTTGATAAAAAAAGGTATTGTTGGCAAGAGGAATACGACCATCAGAAGATTGGACCACAGTGAAACCTCCCAGAATCCGTTGTGATTTGATGCGACTTTGATCATTGTGTTAAACCATACAGAAGTCAAAATCCAAACAAATGTCAGCGCGGTCGCTTTTGTCCAAAATGCTTTCAGGCTCATTTTTTCATCGGCATGAATAAAAAGTCCGGCCACAAATAGAACCCCGATCAATATCCATTTAAAAGGAGACAGTATTTCATGAAAAATCAATACGCCGATAATTGCCGTAATGGGTGCTCTCATATTTGACAAAGGCGAGAGAATCGACAAGTCAACGGCATAAAAAGCAAAAGCGAACGTTATGGAGGATACGGCGTTGGCCAAACCCAAAACAATCATACTACTCCAATCTTCAGGCAAACCAACGTGATAAAAAAGCGCAAAAGGAACGATAAAGAGCAGGGTCAAAACAGCCCAGACAATATTGAACAACCAAGGATTTTTGATGTGGTACTTAGTCGCCAATTTTCCTACAAGAGCTCCGATTCCGTAGGTGATGGCGGTAAGCCAAGCATAAAAAATGTAAGACATAAGAAGCAGTATAACAAAGGTATGCTAGAATATCACTAACTTCCAATGATAAAAAAAATATTTTTAGTTTTACTTTCAATGTTGATCGTCGTTTTGAGTTTTTATTATTTCGTCGATCGAAAAAAATCTCTCATCACCATGATTCCAAAGCGGGCAACCAAAGTTTTGGTGACGATTATTCCCGTTAAAGGTATTATTAACCCACCGACTTTGACTCCGTCTCCAACACCTTTATCAAAATATACTCCGGTGAATTTGACTCCGACCGAGCCATGGGGACAGGTCAAGCAGGTAGGCGCCGACACATTTGAACAGCGCTTGGCGAATGATCCGACGATGGGGACGCCAAAGGAAATCTTCGACGCTCAAAATAATTTTCGACAGAACAATGGCAAAGGATTCCTTATATGGGATGATAATTTAGCCGCTTGGGCCCAAGAGAGAGCTCAGCATTTTATAAGAATCGGCGATTTGGATCAACATGCCGGCTTTGAATCGGCCGTTCAAAGTAAATCCCAAGAACTTCGAATGTCGACTCTCGGAGAGAATAGTTACTATGGCGGCCGACTGGAAGCGGTCCATCTTATTGAATGGGTATTCGCCTCCGACCTCCCTCATAAAGAAAATATGCTTCGCGACTATCAATTTGTCGGGGTTGGAGTAGCGACTGCGGACGGTCAAACGTATGCGGTTGACGTCATTTTCGGCGCCAACAAATATTAGTCTTAATTAAGATACTTATTTACGAATACTGTCAGCCATAAAAAGACCATGAGGAAATATATCGTTTCAAAAATAGCATTGATGAATCCGGAGACGATAAATACCGCGGCGACGGTTACCTGAACGACTATCAATCGATTGGAGAACCACAGAAATCCGGTATCTCCGGTAATTTTTGCCATCGCGTGTTCGGAGATGGTCCAAAACAAAAAAAGGCAAATGGCAAAAAACCAGTGAATGTAAAAAAATTGACTGACCGGGAAGAATCCCAAAAGTCCGAAAGTTAAAACGGCAATAAGCCATACCGCCGAAGTGAATAAATTTAGCTTTCCTTCAAATTTTTTAAAAACGTACATAGTAAAACCCAGATCAAGAATACATTTGAAAAAAAATAAGAAGTTAAAAAAAGATAATGTCCGACCATTTAAAAAATAACTCATCTGGGAAATCGTGTATTCGGTAAAACTGTAATATTTGGTAGAAAAACCTAGGTAGTATGTCGATGCGAGAAAAAGCAGGGCCGATAATAATACGTTGTATTTAAATATTTCCAACCGATCTTTTTTTTGCAAATTATCTTCTTGCATTTGAAATAATTATAAATCCTTCAGGATTTTTTCAAAAGCTTCTTTATCGGAGTCGTAAGTCAGCGTCTTTGTCACCTCTTCGGCGATTACGAATTTAGCGTCCATCATCTCCCAATCATGATTTTTAGGGTCACCGGATAAGTATTCCATAAGAAAATAGTAGACGGTTTTATTAATAAGAACACCTTGCCATTGATATCGATAAAAAGTCTTGACAGGTTCATTATAAATAATTTTTGCTTTTACTCCGCCTTCTTCTTCCACTTCCCGAATCGCAGCCGACTCCAGCGATTCATTTTTTTCGTGATCACCGACTAAACCTTTGGGGAATACCCAGCCCTTATGCTGTGAATGTTGACATATCAGCCATAAGGAGCCTTTACGTACTATTCCTCCGGCTGATGTTTGATTTACGGTTTTCATTTTTTTGGAAAAGAATGATTCCTAATGTTATTATAACTGCTCCAATCACCTGAGTAAACAAAGGCAGTTGTTTCAAAAATATAAAAGACAAAATGGCGGTGAATACCGGCAATAGGCTTGAGACTATGGAAAAAAAAGTCGCCCCCCCTAAAGCAATAGAGGCATTCACAAATATAAAACCGACGAGGCTGATCACCGAATTGAGAATAATAAAACCAGGGATGGTCACCGACTTTATCGGAAAAAATAAAAAAGTCACCGCCCCTAGCACGGCCGAAGATACCCCGAACATAAGATAAGACATCTGTAAGGCACTCATATGAGTGGTGACTTTTTGTCGGATGAGTCCGCTTAAGCTGATGGTCACGGTAAACACAAAAAAAAGAATGTCACCCGGATTTATTCTAAAACCGGTTTGAAAATCGTAGACGATTATGAGTCCTCCAATGAAAGAAAGAACAGATGCGATCACTTTATTTTTTGAAATTGATTCTCCAAAAAACATCACTGCCAAAAAATACGTGATGATAATCTGCAGTCTTGAAATTATCGAAAGGTTGATTGAAGAAGAGTCCTTCAAACCAAAAATAGACGAAACGTCAGCCAGTATCCAAAGGAAAGTGGCTGCCAAAAATAAAATAAAGGATTTTTTGTTTAATTTGATTTTGAAAGCATCCCTTTTGAAAATCATAAAATACAGGGTCAGTAAAATGAACGCCGAGAGATTGGTCAGGAAATCCAAATGCAGAGGGAATATCGTCGATTTGACGAAAAACTGTTGAAGGACGATTTGAGAAGCGTAAAAAACGCAGAACAAAATCCCGGCATAAAGAGCCTTCGTGGTCTCCATTTGTTTACGGCGAATGGAGGCTGCCGACGGCTTCTCCAATATTTTTAAAACCATCCTTTTTGATCAAGTCGATTAACCCGAGATTTATTTGGGATATGAGTTGTGGTCCCTGATATATCATGCCGGTAATAAGCTGTACCAAAGAAGCTCCGAGCTTAATCTTTTTGTAAGCGTCGGCGGCCGAAAAGATTCCTCCGGTACCTATTATAACTAGTTTGTCCCCGTATTTTTTATAGGTTTTGACGATCAGCTCATTGGATCTCGGCTCGCACGGTTTTCCGGAAAAATTTCCGGTCCTGAATCGGGCCAGCTCTTTTTTGTCGAATGAGTCGTTGTTCTTGTAATTTCTGTGATAGAGATTACCGATCACCACACCCTTGATTGTTTTATGTTTGGCCAACTCGTCGATGATCCGCATAAATACTCTATCCGTTTCTTCGATAGGCATTTTTACAAAGACTGGTTTTTTGAGCTTGAGCTTGTCGACAGATTCCAGAAGCCTCTTCAAATTTTTTGGCGGGTAAAAAGAAATTTTATCGGTGTTTAATAAATTTGGGCAGGAAATATTCAGTTCGTAATAACTATTTTTTACATTCGATTTTTCAAATACTTTAAAAGCCAGGATTATATCGGCGACGGCGTCTTCAATCGACGATAGTTTTCTAGAATTGGTAACACCAATGCTGATTCCGACCGGTATTTTAAAATTGGTGTTTTTGATTTTTTCCGATATCACCAAAGAGCCTTGGTTTTTGAAGCCTTTGTTGACCATCAAGGATTTTGAATTTGGTAGGCGCCCAAGTCGGGGAGGGGGATTGCCAGCGTACGGGTGGGCGGTGACCGTTCCGGCGGTTTGGAAGCCAAAGTCCAAATAATAAAGGGTATTTGTCAACTTGGCATCGTAATCAAAACCAGCCGCTAGACCGACAGGATTTTCGAAATTGATTCCGAGTATTTTTTGCCGGAGTGATTTGTCTTTATAGATTAATTTGCTCCCAATAAATTGGATTAAAAATGTTTTGGAAATTGCCTGTCCAAAATCGACCATTCTTTCGTGGACGAATTCGGGATCAAATAAAAAATAAAAAGGCTTCAAGATAGTCTGATAAAAGAATTTGTAGACTGTCTCATGCATTTCGTATCGTTCCTTTTTTAACTGGCCGTATACCAGGATGACGACGATAAAGCTAATTAAGGCGGAGGCCGTGCAATAAATGCAGATGCTTTTTATGATGCCGAGCTGAATATACATGAATACTAAAGATGCCAAAGCTCCGATTATCGCGTGTCCGACCACCCAATAACGGAATATTTTTTTGTCTGTCGTCAGGGATAGAATGATCGCAATACTAAGGATAGAGTAGGAGACGACCCCGATGACGGCGATCGGGATCCCAAACATGACCGAGTATGGACTTCGGAGGACCAAACCGCAGTCGGATAAAATCGTCAGGAAACGATTTAGTGTGCAGGGGGGGATGACATTGGAATAATGCTCAAAGGTCAAGTAGATGGAGTCGGCCAGGCCAAGAATGGTAAGAAATAGTGTTGCTATCATCTTTGTTTAACTTATTTTACTCGCCATATTGAGGATTTCAACGGTTTTTGGCAAAGTCTTGAGATTTTTTACCTCTTCCAAGCTGAACCAGCCGTATTCGCTCGCCTCTTCGTTTAAGACGATTTCCTGGGACGGATCGGACATCTCACATATGAAGGTCAGAAAAATGCCCTGCCAATGGTTTCGGACTTCGCTGTAAACTTCAGGAATCAGTTGTCCGACTTTTACATCCAGAGCCAACTCTTCCTTCATTTCCCTTTCCAAAGCCTGCATCGGGCTTTCGCCGAATTCGAGGCCGCCTCCCGGAAGATTCCAGGCAAAAGGCCCAAAGCTTTTGTCCTCATCATCAAAGAAAATCCTTTTGGTAAGAAGGAATTTATTTTCTTTCCTGATGACGGCGATGACGACCGGTTGAATTCTCATGGCGGAGACGAGAGGATTCGAACCTCTGATAGCCTTGCGACTATACTAGTTTTCGAGACTAGCCCGATCGGCCACTCCGGCACGTCTCCATTTGAATCAGTTAATAAGTTAACGGGTTTAGCGTGTTAACGAGTTAGTATATTTTATCAGAATTCATTGTTAAAAACCTCCATTTTAAGGTAAAATATAAGATATTTTGGCGGGACGTAATAACGTCCCGGCCGCGTTTGACGCGGCGCGTTGGCGAAGAGGAAACGCAGGTGTCTGCAAAACACCTACTGCGCCGGTTCGATTCCGGCACGCGCCTCACTAGAATCTGTTAACGAGTTTACAGATTCTTGTGTCCGAGTCCACCTTCGTTATAAAACTACGGTGGACTTAAGAAACAGTAGGTTTCGTAAACTCAACAACTGTTTCTAAAGGAGAGGTGGCAGAGCGGTTGAATGCACAGGTCTTGAAAACCTGCATGGCAGAAATGTCATCGCGAGTTCGAATCTCGCCCTCTCCGCCAAGGTTTAGAGCTTCCCAGCGACCCGTAGTCTACATTTGATTACGTTGTTGTGGCTTGCTCAAAATCGTTTAATTTGAAATATTCTAGTTTTACATCCTGGAGAGTGAAAAAAGGAAAAACTCTTAAGAATCGTCTTTTCCCCTCTATTTTTTGCTAAACCACATATTTATTAGAAATTAATACTCTAAAAGACACAGTCCTGTAATACCTAAAAAAGGACGCTATAAGGATCTATAAAAGTTAATTGGAGGTGGTGTAAAATACAGAGTATGAATAATACGCTGATTTCTTTATATGAATGTAGAAAACTAATTGGTGGATTAAACCCTTGGCTTAATCTTATGATCGGCGCTATCGGTGGCTGGGGTTTGACACGAGGAATGACATATCTTTCAAGACCAAATATTGAGATGATAGTAGGAGGAGAAGCATATTTACTTCAACATACTGCAAATGAAATTAAATTTTTACATGTAAAAGTAATAAATAAAACAAGAAATTTATTTATGAGATTTCTTTTTGGTAATCCAACACTCAATAACGCCAGAGCATGGATAAGTTTTATTGATCCTGTTACTAAAACAGAAATCTTCAAGATCAACGGACGATGGACAACAACAAAAGAACCAATAAACTATGATACAAATAAGGTAGATTTTGCATTAGCTATACTTCCGTCCCGTGAGATTATTCCAGCAGGTGAAGAATCTGAAATTAGTATAGCAATAAAGTCCATAAATGAATCTTCAACTTATGCGTTCAATAATGAAAGTTACTTACACAAATGGAAAAAGTCTGATTTTGAGCTTATAGATAATCGTTATCTAATTGAAGTAAAAGTGGCCGCTGATGGTAACGAATGGAAAAAAAGATTTGTTTTACTTAATCCTGGAAAGTCGACAGCTAATTTTAAGTTAATAATGCAATAGAAACTGCTGCTATATGATTAATAATCTTGTGCAAAATAAAAATGATAACTTCACTGCTAAATTTGACAACATTATTTTGCCTGAAGAAGAAATAAAAGATATAAAAAGAGATGAGCTTAGTAAGGGGATACTTGCTACTATTCTTGATTCGCTTGGGCTAGGCATAGCTAGCAAAGCCTACGAAATTGCTGATAAAGTACAGGAAAGAATAAAGGAAACTAAAATAGCATATTTGCTTAGCGATTATTTTACTGATTTAGAGAATATGAAGGATAAAATTTCAAAATTTGAAAAGTTTGTGACAGATCCAATTGGTAATACAATATTTAGTAAAGTTATTCGTGTCATAAACACCAATCCTCCAAATAAGGAATATATAAAGATTCTATCAAAGGTATTAAAACACATCACAAATTCAGATTTTCAGAATTTATTTAGTAAACATAATTATGTATTGAGCGAGATCGAACAGCTCACGCCACAAGCCTTAATCATTTTGTCTGATTATAGAAATTGGCCGGAGTTCGAAATTGGGAATTATTCATCTCGTGATGGAGTTATAACTTCTCTTTGGATCGAAGAATTTGTCATGCATTACTGTTCTCATTTAAAAATATCAGAGGACGAATTGAGCAGGCGTATCTCTCATTCAACAAAAGAATTATTAAGAATTGACCTTATTAGAGCTTATATACAAGGCGAAAGAGATTCTAAAGAGTTCTCGTCACTTAAAGATTCTGATACGCACAAAGCTGTCTGTGAACTAACAGAGTTAGGAAGAGAAATAATAGACTATTTAGATTAAATTAAAGTCAAGAAACATATTAACGGATACGTTATAAATTCAGACTAAGTTTTACACGATTCGAAGTTCTCGGTTATGTAGGATAAATTTTGTTTGAATAACAGAAAGTATACGTTGTCGCTCCTCACTTGTCCCGGCTTTCAAAATATGCAAAAGGTATGATTTAGCTATATCAGGTGAAAGTAATTTCACTTTTGAATCTGAAAAATCATCGTGAATATCATGGAGATTCCCATCAATAAATTCTTGTTGAAGGACCTGAGTTTTTAAGGCATGAAATCTCTCAATTTCAGCTTTAATTGATTTTGATAATAAATTTTCATTAATCTTAATGTGATCGATATTAGCAACTAACTGTTTAATCAAATCACTTTCTGTGATATACGGTTCCTCACAATCATAATCGATAGCTCGTGAGCAATGATAATATATATGTTTTGAATATCCGTTATATTTAAGTTTTTTATATCTTTCCTCAGCCGTGACTGATCCTCCACAACTTCCACATCTGCATACAGATTTAAAAGGGAATATATTCTTATGCCACTCACGTGGAGGAACCAGAAGTTGTTTTTGAGCTTTATCAAAGATTTCTTTTGTTGTTAACGGTTGATGTTTTCCGGTATACCAAACACCGTTAAATTGATATTGACCATAATAGAAGGGATTTTTTAATGTCGCATAAATACGACCTAAGGATAATCTTTTATTATTCTTTGTTGTAAATCCGATTGTATCCAACCATTTTTTGATGGTTCGACCTGAGTGACCCCTATTAGCTACCCGGTGAAACATTTGAGTAACGATAGGAGCTCGTTCTTTATCGATATCAATCCATTCGATTCGATTATTTTCCATTATATTAACGTATCCTAATGGAGCAACTCCGGGTCTCCAACCCATCTCACATTTGGCTCGAAGACCTCTTTTGACATTTAATCCTTTTTGATCATTTTCCAACTTTGCTTGAGAACATAAAATCATTAACAAAAACTTCTCATTAGGGTTATTACTAAATACTTGAGAATAGGTTTTAATTTGAAGTAATTTATTTTGATCCATTAAGTCTACCAATCTTCCTAAGTCACCGGCATTACGTGAAAGTCGGTCCGGCGCCCAAGTTAGAATACCCGTAAATATTCCTTTCTCAATATCTGCGATCATTTCATTAAAAACAGGTCTTCCGAATGATGCTTTAGCTGAATGACTTTCTTCTCGAACTTCTTTAACCTCAAGACTGTCTTTTTTTGCTAGTTCCAGCATCTCTTTGATCTGTGAATCGATTGACATAGCTTGCCGTTCATCACTTTCTGATGATTTTCTAGCATAAAGACAGTATTGAATCTTAGTAGCCGTATTTTCTTGTATCATACAAGTTACAAGGTATCGAAGTGGTGGGTTAAGTCAAGGCGAAAATACTATATTCTTAATCACTTTCCTCCCATAGTTAAGGCTAAAATTGCTTTTTGTACATGTAAGCGATTTTCCGCTTGATCGTAAACTACTGAATGAGGGCCATCAATAACTTCGTCTGTCACTTCTACTCCACGATCAGCCGGTAAGCAGTGCATATAGATGGAATCTTTTTTTGTTAATTCCATTTTCTTTTCATCACAGATCCAGCCTTTATATTTCGATGTTATTTTTGTGCATTCTTCAGTATCAGTTGTTACAACTAAGGGACCCCAGCTTTTTGGATAAACCACATCTGCGTTTTTAAATGCTTCCTCAATATTATTGGTAATTTTAAATGATCCACCGTAAAAATCAGAGTTTTTTTTAGTTTCCTTAATTATGTTTGGCATTAATTCAAATTCTTTTGGATGAGCCAAAACAAGATCAGCTCCAAACAAAGACAATAATAAAATGAACGATTGTGGTACGGAAATAGGTTTTGTATAGCTTTTAGCATAAGCCCAAGACATAACGATTTTCTTTCCCTTTAAATTCTGCCCTTTTTTCTCAAAAATAGTCATCAGATCTGCCATTGCTTGAAAGGGATGATAGATATCACACTGCATATTAAATACAGGAACAGTTGAATGTTTAGCGACTTCCGTTATATATTTATTTCCTTCTTTCCAATCACAGTGACGAACTGCTAAACCATGACCGTATGAACCTAATATCTTTCCAATTTCCTTTGCTGTATCTCCATGCGCTATTTGTAATTTATCAGATGGCAGATCATGAGCATTACCACCCAAGTGATCTATAGCTGCCTCAAACGATGTTCTTGTACGAGTTGAAGAAAAGAAAAATAATAAAAATAAAGTTTTATGTAATAAATATGGTGTTGGCTCGTTTAAAGCAAACTTTTTCTTTAAATCAAAAGCAACTTCTATTGCTGTTTGCAGTTCATTTTTGCTCCAATCATTACAGTTTATAAAATCCTTGCCAAAAAATTGAGTTTTCATATTATTTAAAGAAATCTATAACTTTATGGTAAATTTTTACGGCCTTATATATGTTTTTCAATTCTGCAAATTCATTTGCTTTATGAATAACCTCTTTACTTCCTGGACCAAAAGTAATTGCCGGAAAACCAATTTGCGTAAAGAAACAGGTATCGTTTGATCCTGGCGCTATTTTAATATTTAATGACGGTACCAAACTTTTTATAATTGATATTATTTTTTCTTTAGGTGAAGTTAAGGCATATGAAACAGGATTGGATATCAATTCAATAGTAGTCTTACCCTTAAGCTGTTTTTTCATTATTGAAAGTAATTTATTATGTAACTTTGGGGTAGTTCTGATATCCCAGATAGAATAACAAGTATCAGGAATCTTATTTGGAGAATTCCCCGGCGTTTGGATACCAGTTAAGGAAAAAGTTGGAGAGCCTAGAATTTTGTCCTTATACTTTGCTCCCAATTCTTTCCCAATTTTTTTAACCATAGCAATCACTTCTATCATTTCCTCGATAGCATGTTTTTTGATCAGGTGAGGTTGGGACCCATGACCGGAATTTCCATGAGTAATCAGCTTTATAAAATAATTACCTCGATTACCAATTTCCAATGAATTAAGGTTGGTTGGTTCACCGATAATAACTGCAATTTCTTTATAAGACTTTAGATATTTTTCTGAGAAGAAAGAAATAAACGATTTTGTACCGGATCCATCAACTTCCTCTTTAGTAACGAAAGCGAAAATTATATCAATGAGTGGTTTTTTGTTTTTTAACAATAATGCCAAAGATAAAAACGAAGCAATACCAGCTTTATCGTCACTTGCTCCTAAGCCATACAATTTACCATCTTTTACGATTCCGGAATTTTCCCCAAATGGTGGATATTGCCAAAGTTCAATATCCCCTGGTTTAACTGTATCCATATGGGCATTAAAAATAAGACATTTTTTGGATCCGGTTAAGAATTTAATAACAATGTTTTTATTTTGTTTTTCCACCGTTAGATTGTTTTTTTGACAAAAGTCCATAATGAAACTTGCCAACTTTTCTTCTTGGCCTGAATAAGATTCAATCTGAACTAATTGTTTTAATATCTCTTGATTAAGATTCATATTTTTCAATAATATTATTAACCATTAAATCAGCTTTCTTTTTAGACTTAGTAAAAATTGATAACTTCTTATTAATCGATAAATTAATATCTTTGATGGCATTTTGAGCGTTTTCCAACGACTTCTTCATTGATGAAGCGTTGCTCCCTCCAATATGATTTCGTTTTTCAATCACCAGTTGAGGATCAATCGCTTTTGTTATTTCTTCGTTCGTAAGCTGTAATTTAACATGATTTATTAAAGCTTTCTTAATAAATTCATCAGCGCTAATTTCCTTTAACAACTTGCCTTTATTGATAGCTTCGTTAACTACCTGGCCGACGATTTTATAGATCAAACGATAGCCAACTCCTGATTTTTGAGAAATATAATCGGCTAAATCAGTTGTTAAACTATAGTTATTCTCAACCTGATTTAACATTTTTTTCTTATCGATCTTAATGGTTGCCAATACTTTCTCTAATGCTTTAATCATCGTTTTGGTTTTAGTTAATCCAAGATCGATATATTCTTTGACTTCACGACTATCGCGATTATAACCCATAGGTAAACTATCTAAAATGTTAGCCACGATATTAACGTAACCGATCACTTGGGGCGCTGTTGAACGAATAAGCTCTAGTACGTCAGGATTCTTCTTTTGAGCCATGACAGAAGAACCGGTAATCGGATGAAGTCTTTGAGCCACTTCGTCTCCTAATCCAATCATTCCGTATTCGAAGGTGTCAAATAAAATCAAATCCTGAGCCAATTTACTGGCAACTAGACAAATTTCTGCCATTCCGGTCAAGTAACCCAATTGAACGAATCCTCTTGAAGAAATTGCATCTTGAGGGATTTCCCAAGTTTTTGAAAATCCGAGTAACTTAGTGGTAAATTCCCGGTCAAGAGGCCAGCTGGTGCCGTAAGATTCACAGGCGCCTAAAGGATTAATATCATAAAGATCAAAATAATGTTCTATCGTTTTAAAAGATTTTAAAAATCCGTTTAAATAGGCGAGAGTCCATTGACCAAAAGTTGTTGGTTTGGCCGGCTGCATGTGAGTATAACCCGGCATAACCGTTTTGACATTATTTTTGGCCAGTTTGAAAAGTTCCGTAAATATCGGAGCTAAACTTTTCATTAAGGCAATCACCTCGTTTTTCAAATAAAGCATTTCCGTTACCATGACTTGATCATTTCGGCTTCTGCCGGTATGAACGCTATAGGCAACATCGCCGATTTTTTCGATAATTTTTGCTTCAAGAGTCAGTTGGGCGCCCTTATTCGGATCGATTATAAATTTTTCTTGATCAACTTCTTGCTCAATTTCTTTTAAAGCCTTGAGAATTAAAGCGGTTTTTTTATCATCGATGATCTTTTGCTTATTTAACATTAGAACATGAACGGTCGTTCCTTGGATATCAAAAGAGACCATCTTTAAATCTAAAGATAATTGTGCTTGAGAAACAATAAAACCAGCTGTTTCAAGATTTTTTACATTTTTCATATGATTAAATT
>JAJYIX010000060.1 GCA_021789865.1 bacterium | reverse complement strand
GATCTTTTTCATCTATCTTATATAATGCCGCGCTAATTTTTTCATTTTCTCTGTCTTCCAATGAATAGGAATAGTGAAGCTCTAATTCATCCTTCAAACTTAGCATCGAGTTATTTTTGTTTTTAAACAAAACCCCCAATCCGTATGAGTATCTAAATTCGATCGTTTGATATTTTTCTTTTAGCTCATTCCATAATTTATATACGCCAAAATCATTTCTGGTCACAACAATGTCATGAAATAGTATAATTCCATCATCTTTCACTTTTTTAGACCAGTTCTCAAAATCATGTTTGACCGCTTCGTATGTGTGCAACCCATCAATATGTAAAATGTCGATTGAGTTATCCTGAAATTCCCCCACTGCTTCATCAAAAGTTTTTCGCAAAAGATGGATTTGTGAATTAATATAATACTTATTTTTAATTTTTTTCACTTCCTCAAAAATCTCATCCCCATAAAATCCAGAGTGCTCATCTCCTTTCCATGTGTCTATTCCATAAATTTGTGTACTTAAATCACCATCTTTTATAGCTTGACAAAAGCTAAACAAGGAAGTTCCCTTGTATGTGCCCAGTTCTACTATGACAGCAGGTTTTATGTTTCTAACTAAGTCATAAGCAAAATATTTATGACCCGCCCATGGCAAACTTAAATCATTAAATTTTTCCTCGTATTCAAATTTTGGATTATAATAATTCCACTTCATAAATTAATAAATTTATTAATATCATCGCTGCATAAAAAATTAATATTTTCTTTTGTTTTTTCAATTGGCCAATTCCACCATTTTATTTCTAACAATTTATTTATACTTTCTTCATCGAATCTTTTTCGTATTTCTTTTGCGGGATTGCCAGCCACTATTGAATAGGGAGAAACATTTTTACCCACTACCGCTTTTGTCCCGATTACCGCGCCATCTCCGATATTAACTCCGGATAAAATTGTGGCGCCATCACCAATCCAGACATCATTTCCGATTACCACGTCGCCTTTTGTTGCCGGATGGCCTTTAATTTCCTTTGCTTCTTGCCAATCTTCGATCGCAGGAAAAGGATAGGTCGTTACCCAGTCGGTTCTATGATTTCCACCAAGAAAAATTGTGACATCTTTCGCAATCGAACAAAATTTTCCAACTTTTAATCTGGCATCTTCTCCCCAGTGCAGAATGTTCGGTTTTCCATATGTGTATTCTCCGATTTCTACGCGGTCTCCCCAATCTTTCAATAAATCCTTTGTGTAAAAATTTTCCATAAAGTTAATCCCATTTGTAATCAATATTTACCATCCCTTGATTTTTATCTCTGGAAACAATCTTAAAATATTCTGATTTATTTATAAAATCAATATTTACTCGGTCAGTCTCTCCCCAAATTCCCGCTTTTACAAAATAAGTTCCCGTTCTAAGAGGAATTCGCAGATAATTTATTTGAAAAAAATTGTTCTTCATATACTTTTCTGTTTCAATTCTGTCAGAAAAAGTATTTATCCCAGAAATATAGTTATTTTCTTCATTAAACAGCGCTAATCCAAAATTTAATTGTAGATCCGTATTTTTCTTAAAATAAACCCGGACAGAAATATCTTCTCCGGTCTCAAAGACATTCTTTGCAACTCCATCTTTATCAAAAAACTCTACTTTAGTGATTTTGGCCGGCTTATTTTTTTCAATTTCTTCTTGTTTTTTCTTTTCTTCCTCAATTTTTTTTCTTTCTTCTTCAACTTTTTTCTTTTCCTCTTCCGAAGCTTTTTGGAGCCGTATTTCTTCTTCTTTGACGCGTTTTTCTTCTTCGGACTTTTTACGCTTTTCTTCTTCCAAAATTCTTTTTTCCTCATCTGACATATTTTGATTGATGTATTCGTTCCCGACTTCTTCCGCATCGCCAATCTTAACGATTTTACCGTTGCGCAGAAGCATAGCCCGGTCGCAATAACGCTGAATCGTCGCAACATCGTGAGACACAAGAATAACCGTCTTCCCCATTTCTTTGTATCTATTGAATTCCGTGAGACATTTGCTCTGAAAATTGGAATCTCCTACTGCCAAAACCTCATCCATCAAAAGAATTTCGCGGTTGGCGTGGATCGCGACAGAAAAAGCCAGACGCACCTGCATTCCAGAAGAATAGTTTTTGACTTTCTGATCAATAAATCTTTCTAGTTCTGAAAAAGCCACAATGTCATCAAATTTTTCGTCGATCTGCTTTTCCGTCAGGCCCAGAACAGTCGCGTTAAGATAGATATTATCCCGGCCGGAAAGTTCCGGGTTGAAACCGATTCCTAGTTCCAGAAAAGGAGAAATTAGACCATCAATATGCACCTTGCCTTTGTCGGCCGTATAAATGCCTGCCAAAACCTTGAGCAGCGTCGATTTTCCCGATCCATTGCGGCCAAGGATGCCAAAGAATTCTCCTTTCTTAACTTCAAAAGAAACGTCATTGAGCGCGTTGAATTCTTCGTATCCGCTCTTGTCAAACATATTCACAAAAGCTCCCCTGACCGAACTGATTTTTTCGTGAGGAATACGGAAAGTCTTGGAGACGTGGTCAACTTTTATTGCTATGTTGTTTTCCATGGGGGTGAAGATACAAGATACAAGTTACAATAACCAAACAAATCTCAAACCTCAATATTCAAATTTCAAACTTTTTGGTTATTGATATTTTTGTGATTGAATATTTTTGTTTCTTGTGTCTTGGGTTTATTGTTCCTTATTGCTGTTATTTAAAACTTTATCAATTATCGATGAGAGAATATTTTTAAGCTCTGTCGCTTCTTTGATCAGAATATCTATTTCTGCGGCAAATTCAGGATCAGCTTCTTTTATTAACTCTAACCAGTGAATAGTTTCTTTCGCTTCCTTCCTAGAAATTTTAACTCTCATTATAAAATCTTTCTTTCCAAGCGCATCATTAGCTTCTCTATAATTTGCACCCACGGAACCGGAACTTCCGGCAACTTGCCCTACAAATCTATCGTTCATTGGATTCTTGGAAAGTTTTTTACATAGTCGTACAACTGCTATTGCAAACTTTGTCGTCCTTTCTTCCAAGTCAAATTTTCTGGTTTGATTATTTTGCATTTTGGAATTTATGTTTGTTTCTTGTACTTTGTATCTTTGAATTTGTTTGTACCTTGTTTCTTGTTTATTGTATCTTCCGCGATAGTTTTTCCACATTTCCCATTATACCCTACTTTCGCCATTTTTCAATCTCAAACCCTGTTTGTTCAAAAATACTCAAAGTGTTATAATATTTTTGCGAAAATCATTCTTTTGGAAAAACAAATATGTTACACAAATACAAAAAGTCTATCCTTATTTTTATCGGAATATTTATATTTCTGGCCGGCGTGAAACATTCTTTAGCCGCCGGAGATTACCAGGACGAAGGCACGGCTTTTTTCGCCCAGACCGGTTCCGCCGGCTACACTTACGAAGGCGTGGGATTTTATGCCCCGACCACTCAAGTAGCGAATTCTTTGCCGGTCTATCGCTTGGTCAATTCATTCAACAGCGATCATTTTTACACCGCTTCGGAGACGGAAAAGAATAATTTGGTCAACAACGCGAAATCCGGCTACACTTTGGAGGGCGTCGCGTTTTACGCTTTCACTTCGCAAATCGACGGCACTGTTCCGGTTTATCGTTTTTACAACGCGGCCAACGGCGATCACTTCTACACCGCCGTAGAAGCGGAAAAAGATGCTCTCGTGAACAATACCCAGTGGGGCTATCAATACGAGGGCATTGTCTTTTATGTCTATCCGACGCAGGTTTCCGGGACTTCTCCCATCTATCGACTCTTCAATCCTTCGACCGGATTCCATTTTTACACCGCTTCGGAAACGGAGAAGGATTCTTTGTCCGTCATCCCGATTTATCGTTTTTATAACCTCACGACCGGCGATCATTTCTACACCTCGTCACAAGCGGAAGCGGACACTTTGAACGGCAATAAGAAATACGGCTATAAATCGGAAGGTGTCGCGTTTTACGCTTTTTCAACGCAAGTAGATAATTCTTCGCCAGTTTATCGTTTCTATAATTCCAAGACCGGCGATCATTTCTACACCATTTCCGAAGCAGAAAAAGATTCTCTCATCAACAATTCCCAATCGGGCTACGCCTACGAAGGCATCGTCTTTTATGCCTACGCGTCGCAGGTCAACGGCTCTTCGCCCGTTTATCGGCTGTACAATCCGACCACCGGCGATCATTTCTACACGATTTCTTTGACTGAAAAAAATTATTACATCCTTCCGACGCTCGGCCCGGACATTTCCGTCGGACTTTATTACATCAATAAATCGGACATCGGAAATTCTCCCTTCGAAATCACCGCTAACAAGGATTATAAGATCGTGGATAAAAATGGAAACGTCATTGCGACAGTTTCAGGAGACAAGACGACCAAAGTGATTTACGATTCCAACAATAATTTGGAAATTTCCGGTTCGATCTCTTCGACGTTGGCCAATTCCTATGTCA
>JAJYIX010000016.1 GCA_021789865.1 bacterium | reverse complement strand
TTGGTGATTTAAAAAAACGATTGAAAAAAAATTCCATCGAGCCGTATTTTTCGTCAAAAGCGCCTCGGTCAACTGAGACTTTCAGTTATCTTTTCTACATCGATGAGGAAATCGCCGAAATACCGTTATCTGAATCAAAAAAAATTATCGTATCCATTTTCTTCAAAAAAAAGCCTCCCCAACTTATCTTAAAAAAACCGTTGGGAAAAGTAATCATTGTCAATGGCGACGTCATCGAAAATTCCGACCTGGATCGGATTCTCTGGTTCGTTTTTTCCGATACAAAAGAACGAGTATTGACTTTGACGACAAAAAAAATATCCAAATCAAAGTCCGCAAGAAAAAACGTGAATTTTTACATAAAATATCTGACTTTCAAAAATATCCTGCTATTGTCCTTCATAATATTCATAATCTCCCAAATAATATTCATCCCGGTTTTAGTCGTATCCAGCATTCTTACTTATGAAAGCTACGTCAATTTTAAATCCGGAAAAATGGCACAGACCGACAAGTATCTAGCCCTTGGGCACGAGTCCATTTTGGCGACTCAATATCTATACGGGATGGCGCGACCAACTCTACTTCTTTTTGGCGTCGCTCTCTATCCTGATAATTTCATCGACATCAACGTCAAAGGACAGGCGGTCATCAACGAATCCGAAACGATCCTAAAAAATGTTAAAGTGATATCTAACAACATCTTCGAAGAGAAAAAGAGTCCGGAGGAAAAAAACGATTTAAAACTCAGATTGAAGACGATCGATGATAATCTTTCCGAAATCGGCGATAACTTGATGGAAATAAACCAAAAGATTCCTGACAACTTCGCTTTTCTCAACAAGACGAAAGACAATCTGAGCACCGTTTCTGACTTGGTTGATAAATTTCAACGAATTTTCTCGTATGTAAGCGGCGAGTTGACTTCCAAATCAACAAAAAAATATCTCGTTTTTTTCGCCAACAACCGTGAGCTTAGGCCCGGTGGCGGTTTTTTGGGCTCTTTTGGTGTTCTGACCGTCGGCGACTACGACATCGGTAAAATAAAAGTATATGACGTTTATGATGCCGACGGCCAGTTGGCCGCCCACGTCGATCCCCCCGTACCTTTGCAAAAATACCTCGGGGTCCCACACTGGTATTTGAGGGATTCCAATTTCTCGCCAGATTTTTTGGAAGACTATCAGCAAGCACAATTTTTTTTGGACAAAGAAATGAACATGTCCGATTTTCACGGCGCAATTCTGCTCACAACGACGGCGATAGAAAATATAATATCGGCTTTTGGCAATATCTATTTACCCGATTATAGGGAGTCCATCAATTCTCAAAATTTTTATCTCTTGACCCAAACTAACGTTGAAAGCAATTTTTTTGCCGGATCAACTCAAAAGACCAATTTTCTCTCCTCGCTTATAAACCAGATCTCCATCGACCTTAACAAAGCGTCACCTTTTAACCTCGCCACGGAAATCAAAAAGTCCCTGGATGAAAAACAAATGGTTGTGTATGTCGACGACCCCGATATCCAGTCGCTTTTCGACTCGTCCTACTGGTCGGGAAGAGTGATCTCACCGCAATGTAATTTTAATGAAAAATGTATTCTCGATTATCTTTTTCCATACGATGCTAATGTCGGCGCCAACAAAGCCAACTATTACGTCGATCGGAGCATATATCTAAAAACCGACATAACAAGCGATGGTCGAATTAACCACATCTTGTCGATCCAATATAAAAACGACTCGCCGTCGTACGTCTTTCCATCGGGTAGCTACCGCGATTATTTTCAAGTGCTCCTCCCTATAGACTCGAAAATCACCGAAGTCACGGAAAACGGCTCTTTGGTTGACAACTATGATCAAAAAGATGACAAATTTAAAACGGTTGGGTTTTATTTTTCGGTCGATCCCAAAGAGACCATGGAGATACGAATCGTTTATTCGTTGACCGACAAGGTCACCGACTCCCAAGAACTGTACCAACTCGTCACCCAAAAACAGATCGGGGCAAGTAATTCTGATTTTGTCCTCGATTTTCAGACTCCACAAAACATCAGTTTTGTCAATCAGAACTTTTCTCCTATTGTCAAAGACGGAGAAATCATCTATAATACCAATTTGTCAACTGATAAAATATTTTTAGTTGAGTTGGCAAAACAATAAATATGCAAAAACTGGCTCTAAAGGCGGAAAAAAGGGATGTCTTCGGTAAAAAGTTAAAAAAACTTCGCAAAGAAGGAATGGTTCCGGCCAATATTTACGGCCCTGATTTTAAATCCGTATCGATAAAAGTCGGTTTTAAGGATTTCGTGAAGACTTTCAAAGTCGCCAAAGAAACCGGTGTCGTTTACATAACGTTGGGAAAAGACGAGATCCCGACCCTAATCAAAGCAATTCAGATCCATCCGGTCAATGACACTATCCTTCACGTCGACTTTAGAAAAATCGACCTTACTAAAAAAGTTCAGACCGAGGTACCGGTCAAAGTAGTTGGGTCATCGGAGGCTGTCGCTCAAAAGGGTGGAGTTCTTCTCATTCAATCCGACATGCTTCAAGTTGAGGCTTTGCCTTCGAATATTCCACATGAGATCGAAGTTGACATCTCGATTATTAAGGAAATCGGCGGAGAAATAAAAGTTTCCGACCTTAAAAAATCAGAAAAATATGAAGTGAAGACGCCTGCCGAAAAAGTTGTTGTTTCAGTTGTTGCTCACAAAGAAGAAAGTATCACTCCCGAGACAACCTCAGCGGCACCTGAAGTGATTACCGAAAAACCGGCTGAAGAAGAAGCGGCCGCGGCCCCGGGAGAGGCTCCTGCCAAGAAGGAGACCACCGCCGATAAAGCGCCAGCAAAAGAAACTCCGCCACCTAAAAAATAATTTTGTGCTAAAATTATTAAACTATGACAATCATCAAGACGGAGTTTGCTTTAGCTTTGAATCAAGTTGCTACTGAACGGGGCATCTCCCCTGATGATGTCATCGCCTCAATCGAAGCTGCAATAATCGCTGCTTACAAAAGAGAGTATCCGGAAAAGAATGATGTGGAATTGGCTGCTCGAGTTAGCCGTGATACCGGTGAAGCCAAGATTCTCGAAGATGGCAAGGACATTACTCCCCCGGGTTTCGGCCGAATTGCTGCCCAAACTGCAAAGCAGGTCATTTTACAAAAAATCAGGGAAGCGGAAAAAAAGACGGTCGCTGCCCACTATCAAGCTCAAATCGGCTCGATTATTAAAGGACGAGTCATTCGCTTCGACGGATACAACGCTTACTTTGACATCGGTCGTGCCGAAGCCGTTCTCCCGAAAGAGGAACAAATAAGAGACGAACACTACCAAGTCAACGATAGCATGGTCGTTTATCTCAAAGAAATTTCCCAAGACAAGTTTGGAAATCCGAGGATAATAGTTTCCCGACAGGACCCAAGATTAATCGAAGAACTTTTTAAGCGGGAGGTTCCGGAAATCGCCAATCAAACGGTATCGATTAAAAAAGTCGTTCGAGAACCAGGTGAACGTGCCAAGATGGCAGTATATTCATCGCAATCGGGAGTCGACCCGGTCGGGGCTTGTGTTGGACAAAAAGGCGTCCGCGTCCAAACGGTCACCGATGAACTCGGCGGTAAAGAAAAAATCGACATCATTCAATGGAATGATGATGAGAAACTTTTTATGACGTCGGCTTTGTCGCCGGCAAAGATCACAGAAGTCGAGTTGGACAAAAAAGCCCTCAAGGCCAAGATCACCGTCGACGAGAAGGAAGCTCCTTTAGCGATCGGTCGTGGTGGCGTCAATGTCAATCTGGCTTCAAAAATGACCGGATACGAAATAGATATCATACAAATCAAGTCGCCGGAGACAACTTCAGTAAAACCGACTCCAGAAAATAAAGCGAACGAAGATAAGACTGCTTGATATTTGAATTTTGTTTTTGGTTTTTAATATTTAATTTTTGGTATAGAATATAGATATGAAACAGCCTCGCTCCCCGATCGTTGCCATCCTGGGTCATGTCGACCACGGTAAAACAACTCTATTGGACTATATTAGAAAAAGCAACATAACCAAAAAAGAACACGGTGGCATTACTCAAAAAATCGGAGCTTACGAAATCGACACCGGTTATAAAGATTATAAGACCAGTAAAATCACCTTTATCGATACCCCTGGTCATGAGGCTTTTTCTCTTCTTCGCGCAAGAGGTGCTAATATCGCCGACATCGCCATATTGGTCGTCGACGCCAAGGATTCCCTCATGCCACAAACAATTGAATCTATATCGCACATCAAGGCCGCCAAAATACCTTTCATCGTTGCTCTCAATAAAATAGACCTTCCCGAGGCTAATCCAGAGAAAGTGAAAAGGGATCTCATTAAGTATGAAGTTTTGGTCGAGGGCCAAGGTGGTCAAGTGCCGACGGTGGAAATATCGGCAAAAACTGGGCTTGGTGTTAATGAACTTTTGGAATTAATTCTGCTGACGATAACCGATCTTGATTTGGTGTATGACGAAAAAAACCCTGTCCAAGCATACGTCATCGAAACAAAAAAGGACAGGCGCGGCATCATGCCTTCTTTGATAATCAAGGACGGCGCTATAAAAGTCGGTGATTTTTTATATGATAAGAATGAAAAATTTAAAGTTCGATCGCTAATAAACGACAAGGGAGTGTCTGTTGATCACGTTTTTCCCTCGACACCTTTTGAAATGAGCGGATTTTCCAACTTACCAGGAGTTGGCTCCATCGTCTCCAATGTCGCCAAGAACGAAGAGCAGACAACCTCTCCAGTCGCGATGAAAAGAAAGAACATCAATCTCGATGACCTTTTACAGACTCCAAAAAAAGAAAAACGTTTGTCGCTTCTTATCAAGGCCGATTCTGTCGGCAGCCTCGAAGCAATAAAACAATCCTTGACGAAAAACGACAACGTCGATATTATCCTTGAAGCGGTCGGGGAGGTCAACAAATCCGACGTATTTTTGGCCAAAACGACAAAATCGATCATCATTGGTTTCGCAACCGGGGTTTCGGCCGAAGCCGCCGAAGCGGCGAAACAGGAAAAGGTTATTATAAAGACCTATAATATAATATACGAACTTTTAGACGAATTAACTGAAGTGGCCGATCTCCTTAAAGAAAAGGAAGAAACGGAAAAAATCCTCAAAGGTGAAGCGAAAATATTGGCGACTTTCATCATCGAAGGCGAAAAGATATACGGAGTTAAGGTCACGAAAGGCAAGATAAACTTGGGTGACGGACTTGAAGTCTATCGCAAAGAAAAACTTCTCGGGAGAAGCAAATTGGTCTCATTGAAAATAAGAGCAAAAGAAGTGACCGAAGTCAAAAAGAATGACGAGGCCGGAATGGTCTTCTCTCCCCCGCTTGACATTACTATAGGCGATATGATAAAATCTATCCTATAGAATATGGATAATAACCAAAATACCATTGCCAGAATCGGTGAAATATTTGGTAAAGGAACTTCGGGGGTAATATTGATTCCGTCCAACCCGACCGTCGATGCTATAGCCTCAGCGACCGCTTTGTTTTTGGGTCTTGTCAAAATGGGCAAAAATGTCTCAATCGCATCAAGCACCAAACCGGAATCGGATCTAACCGCGGCCGATAAAATCCAACCACAGATCGCTACCGGTGGGGATAGCCTGATGATTTCTTTTCCTTATACTGATGGAGCGATTGACAAAGTTGACTACAATATCCAGGGCAATTCTTTTAATTTAATCGTCACTCCTAGGCCAGGCTCGGAAAAGCTCAATCCATCGCAAGTAAATTTTTCTTATACGGGCGGAACTGTTGATTTTATAGCTGTCATTGACTCCCCGACCCTCAACAGTCTTGGTGAGATATATTCGGAAAATCAAGCGGTTTTTACCGGACGCGATTTAATAAATATCGACAGACATCTGACCAACGCTTTTTTCGGTACGGTAAACTATGTTAATAAAACGATTTCTTCAATATCGGAACTCGTCTTAAAAATTCTTGTTAGTTTGAAAATAGAGATTGACCGTGATATGGCAACCAACTTGTACGCCGGTATCGCCGCTTCAACCAATAATTTTACTTCCTATTCGGTCAACGCCGACACATTCGAGAATATCGCCACTTTGCTTCGATACGGAGCGGTCAAAAAAATCGTCAGAAAACCACTGACTGCTTCGATGCCACCAACTTTCAACAAACCTCAACCTTTTATGCCTAAAACACAGGTAAACCAAGCGCAGGGATTTTCCCCGTCGGTTGAAGTCGCTCCGACCAATCCGACGCCTATAGGTAACGTAGAAAAAGAAAAAAAACCGCAAGATAGTCTTAAACCGAGAATCTTCAAAAACGGCGGATTGATATAAAGTATAATTATCCTCATGGATGGATTGATATTGTTGATCGGATTTGTCGTGGTAGTCGTCGTCATTCTTTTTGTCATCCGAATATGGCTCAGGGAACTGTCAATCGAATGGTGGAAAAATAACAGTGCTTCAAACAATAGCCTTGACCAAAAACTGTCAAAACAGATGGAGACATTCAACCAAAGACTCGATAAAGCGGCTTACGTGATAGCCGAAGTCCAAAAGAATATCGGCGAATTTTCGGAAATTGGTCGGAGTATGAAAGAACTCCAAGAGTTTTTGTCCTCGCCAAAAATTCGTGGCAACATCGGCGAACAAATCTTAAAAGACGTCCTCAAGCAAAACTTTCCGAAAGATTCGTTCAAGCTTCAGTACTCTTTTAAAAACGGCGAAAAAGTCGACGCCATCATCGTCACCGCCAACGGTTTAATTCCCATTGATTCGAAGTTTCCCCTGGAAAATTTCAGAAAGTTTTCCAAATCGGAAGACGCCAAGTCGCGTCAGGAATTTAAAAAATTATTTATTGCTGATGTCAAGAAACACATCGGAGATATTGCCAGGAAATATATTCTGCCAGACGAAAGAACGGTAGACTATGCTCTCATGTACGTCCCGTCTGAGAATGTTTACTATGAAATTATTCAGGAAGATGAACTTTTTGATTACGCCGGATCGAAAATGGTCCTTCCCGTTTCTCCGATGAGCTTTTATGCCTATATCAAGGCAATTCTCATATCTTTTGAAGGTCAAAAAATCGAAGAAAAAGCCAAACAAGTCGTCGCTCTCCTTGCCGCCATAAAAAAAGACTATCAGCGGACCGAAGAAAATCTTTCTGTTCTCAACAAGCACATCGTCAATGCTTTTAATCAATCGTCCCAAGTGACTAAAAATTTTCAGTCCCTCGGACAGAAATTATCATCGTCCAATCTTTTGAACGAAAATAATTAATTTTTATAATGCGACTCACTTTCAATCACGAAATTTCATCGAAAGAGGATTTTATCCCAAAGTCTTTAGTCGATCTGATCTTGAATAGCCGCCAAATCAAGAATCCAAAAGAATTCTTGAATCCCATTTCCCCTCTAAAAATATCTTTGACGGATTTCAATCAGAAGTATCAACTTCAATTGGATAAAGTCGTGAAACTTTTGGAAAAAATAAAAAAAAATGACCAGATGATCGTCGTCTACACCGACTACGATGCCGATGGGGTGACCGGTGGAGCAATTCTCTGGGAAACCTTGTATCTTTTGGGGTTCAAAGTCATGCCATATGTCCCCGATCGAAAAAAAGAAGGGTACGGTTTTTCGATTACCGGAATTGATAATGTCATCAACCAGTTTAATCCGGCCCTCATAATCAGCGTCGATCACGGTATCACCAAAGTCAAAGAGATCGCTTATGCAAATAAAAGAGGGGTAAGAATCATTGTCACCGACCATCATTTAAAATCGGATACCGCTCCCGAAGCCGAAGCGATTTTTCATATTCCCGCACTATCGGGAAGTGGTGTCGCCTATTTTTTTGCTAAGGAAATCTTCAAAAATTTAAAATTCAAAATTTCCAATTTCAAATTATTGGAAAATAATTTTCAGACCGATTATCTTGCCCTGGCATCAATTGGCACCATCGCTGATCTTGTCCCCTTGATCGGGCCATCCCGGTCGGTCGTTAAATTCGGGTTGGACGCTTTTCCAAAAGTCAAAAGATACGGGATTAGGCATATTTTAATTCAGGCCGGAATCGAGGGAAAAAAAATTACCCCCTATGAAGTTGGCTTTATTATCGCGCCTCGAATAAACGCCGTCGGTCGTCTTCACTTGGCAATAGATGCCCTGCGTTTACTGTGCACCACCGACGAAAAAAAAGCGGAAAGATTGGCAAAATCAATCGGCGAAACAAATGCCAAAAGGCAGGATTTGGTTGAAAAGTCGGTCAATGAAGCAAAATCGATGATTGCCAAAACGCCGGCGATCATAAAAAATAAACTAATCATTTTGGTTTCCGAAAACTGGCACGAGGGAATTATCGGATTAATTGCGTCCAAGTTGGTCGAACAATTTTATCGGCCGACGATTGTATTAACGAAAACGGACGGCCATTACAAAGCATCTGCCAGGTCAATCCCTGCCTTCAATATCACGTCTTTTCTCAAAGATTTAAAAGAATTGCTTATAGATGTCGGTGGACACGCCGCTGCCGCCGGATTTACGATTGAGGAAAGCATGCTCAAGAATTTTATGACGGTCGCCCAGAAAAAAGCCAACAGTCAAATCAGAGATGAGGATCTCGAAGAAGTCATTCATGCCGATATAAAACTGCCACTCTCGATGCTAAATCTCTCTTATGCCTTAGAACTGGAAAAACTTGAACCGTACGGAATAGGCAACCAGAAGCCGATTTTTTTGAGCGATGTGGAGCTTATGTCGGCTTCTTATCTGGGAAGGAGTCTCAAACATCTTAAGCTAATTTTTAAAGACCTAAAATCCGATCGTTCGGTCGAATTCATCGCTTTCAATATGGGAGAAAAATTTAATATGTTATCTCGCGGCCAAAAATATCAAATTGCTTACAACCTGGAAATAGACCGGTGGGGTGGTGGAGCGGAAAAATTGAAAGGCAGACTGATTGCTCAGTTATGATATGTCGATCTTAGCTTGTGATGGTAATTACTTGGATAAAAATACGCAGGATATAGCAAGTCGTGGAACGATGGGGAGCCATTTTGACCGGTCAGCATTCTTCTGACGACATAGTTGGTGTTATCGGCGATTTTTTCAAGCCAACCCCAGAACTGTCCGTCTCCTTCTTGAATCGAGAAAAACGGATAGACGACTAACTCCAGAGTCTCATTCTTCATTTCCAGAATTATTTTTGACCTAACCATCTTATCGCCTTGTGAACCGGGCCTTAATTTATAGTTAATATATTGATGGGTCCTGTTACCTAAAACTTCTTCTTCATATCTCGGAATACCATATGTCTTTTCATCCTCTTCAATTAGGGTAATGTCTGGATACTCCTGGCGCAAAAATTGTTTAAAATCCGTCTGCAATTCAAAAGCGCTATCGATTGCCGTCTGACCTTTTTTATTTAGAAGTATAACGTTGACGTTGTGAAAATCGTTAATTTCTCCTGACGGGACTTCAAACGATTTTCTTAAAAAAGAACTAAAAGTCTTTATTTCCTTCTCATCTATGATAAGCTCAAGATCTTTTCTTCCCCTATTTCTTAACACCATTGATTTATTGGGCAAAATTTGCAAATTAAAGGATTTTCCCCTTACTCTACCAAAAAAAGTGTTTATGGCATTTTGAAAAAGACCTTGTTTTACGCTTTGAGTTTCTTCCAAAAAATGTTTATAGCCTATGATTCCTTTCATCAACAGTAAAAGTTCTCGACCAGACTCAAACCTTATAAGCTCTGAGATTTGAGGCTCATTCTCTTTCATCTCAAATCCTAAAAAGAGACTTAATAAAGCGCCAAAACTTGCATTGTTTACTTCATTGATTTTTTTATCTTCCTGATATAAACCGTCTGTCAACTGCAAGTCGGCGACCTTCAGTTCGTTTGAGATTTGTTTATAGAACTCCTGGACAAGACTATGTACTTGATTGAAATCGTTGTCGTTAAGATCTGGAAATGTTTCGTGCAGTTTCACTATAAAGAATTTATCCAGTTCGCTGATTATACCTGATTTGTGTTGCATGTTAATATCCTGATTCAACAAGAAAAGCCGGTATTCTTCTCTAGACATTTTTTGTTCCTCCAAGAACCCATCAAATATTTCGTTTAAAAAGTTAATGAATTCCTTTGTGGATTCGGGAGCATGCTCAAGTCCCGACCATTCAGTACCTTTTACTGCGATATCCGGCAAATAATAAAGAACATCTTTTCCCAAAAATCCACTATCCAAAGCTTGAATTATTTCTGGTTTGCCTTTAGGTACGCTTTCTATTTTCAAATTTCTTTTCGTCATGGCCACATCGAGACCTTTTCTCATTAGTCTTCCAAGAAGATAATCGTATTCTTCTTGGAATTCTTCCGCTGAGGCGTATTTCTTGCTGTTTAATTTTTCGATAAGATAAGATTCGATATGTTGCATCCAAAAGGTGGCTTTATCTAAAGCCATATTTTTTTTGAGCGTATCGCTTTTTTCTATCCGTATGGCATCCTGCGGACTTTTGGTCAAATGGCCTTCTATCGGAACACCGTGAAGTTGTCCATTTTCAAATAAACTTTTCAATTCTTCAAGATTGAGAATTTCTACATTTTGTATCTTGGGGTCACCAACGATTATTTCCTTCTGAGGTAATATGGGATTGTAGGTCAAAATAACATCTCGTTCCCCGGACTTGGCCGATGAATAGGTCCATTTTCCGATAACTGTTTGATTGGGTATGCCAAAAAATCTTGCTCCGATTTCTTCCCCAACCTCCCTTTGGGTGGTCTCTTCCCAAGATTCATCTTGATTCATTTTCCCACCTAATAGCGTGTACCTCTCATCATTGCCCGAACTTCCTTTTTTTCCAACATAAAATCTTAACAGGGAATTAATTTTTCCGCCATCTGCGTACTGAGAAAATAATTCACTTGCCGGGGCCATTGAAACAACAAGCGATCTCGAAACGATTTGTCTTTGGGTCTTTATTCTTTCCATTAAAAAAACCGCCTTGCGGCGGATGGTAATTTATACAAAAAAAACCTCCGCCTAATTGCGGTTGAAAAGGCTAATCCTGATAAAAGTTATTTTCATGCTTAGATTATATCTTATAGGACTTAATTATTTGTAAGAAATTAGCTTCTTGTCAAAGCCCATGAAAGCATGTATGATATTAAAACAAATCGCTTATGAAAACTTTATATGTCGAAAATGTCATCAAAAAAATCGGTCAGGATGTTGAACTCTACGGTTGGGTCGACAGCAAGAGAATTCACAAAAAGGTTGTCTTTATAGACTTGCGCGACAGAACCGGTCTCGTTCAGGTAGTCGGTGATGAGAAAATGAAGACGGTAAACTCGGAGGATGTCCTTTATGTCAGAGGAGTCGTAATTAAGAGGCCGGAAAACCTTGTCAACCCGAAACTTAAAACCGGCGCGGTTGAGGTTGAAGTCAAAGAGTTTAAAGTATTAAACGCGACAAAGCCGTTGCCTTTACCCGTTGGCGATGACGGATACAAAATCGATGAGGAAGTTCGCTTGCGATACCGGTATCTCGATTTAAGAAGACCGAGACTTTATAAAAATTTGGCTCTTAGATCGAAATTTATCGATTTGATAAGACAGTATTTGTTTCGCCAAGGATTTTTGGAAATTGAAACGCCGATTCTGTCGGAGACGACTCCTGAGGGCGCCCGTGATTTTATCGTCCCGTCCCGTCTTCAGCCAGGTAATTTTTACGCCCTTCCCCAATCGCCCCAGCAGTATAAACAGCTCTTGATGGTTGCCGGAGTTGAAAAATATTTTCAAATCGCCCGGTGTTTTCGAGACGAAGATCCAAGAGCCGACCGCGCTTATGGCGAGTTCACCCAGCTCGACGTCGAGATGAGTTTTGTCAACCGTGAAGACGTGATGGCGCTTATCGAAACCATGATCATCGAAGTTTACGAAAAACTCGGCATCCCGATAAAACAAACTCCTTTTCCGGTTATTACCTATCAAGAAGCGATAAAAAAATATGGGGCCGATAAATTTGACATGAGGACTCCCGAGGAAAAGAAAAAAAATGTCCAGGCTTTTGCCTGGGTAGTCGACTTCCCATTTTTTGAAAAAACCGAGGAAGGTGGCTGGACTTTTACCCACAACCCTTTTTCCGCTCCAAAACCGGAACACATGGAAAACTTGTTAGGCAAAAAGAACATTCCCGATATTTTAACTACTCAATACGACCTGGTCTGCAACGGATATGAAGTTGGCGGAGGTTCGATAAGAAATCACCGGCCGGAGGGGCTCCAAGCCGTTTTCGAAATCATGGGTCTTTCGAAAGAAGAGATCAACCTGAAATTTGGTCACATGGTCGAGGCTTTAGGCTTCGGCGCTCCACCTCATGGCGGGATTGCTCCCGGTATTGACAGGCTGCTTACCTGTATAACCGGAGAACCGTCGCTTCGGGAAGTCATCGCCTATCCAATAACTTCCGGCGGGAGAACAGCCGTAATGAAAGCTCCGTCGACCGTCAAAGAAGACAAACTCAAAGAACTGGGGATTAGCGTTGGAGGACAGTCGGAAGACAAAAAAACTACTTTTGATAAACTTAAAGAACTCTTAGACAAAAAGGCGGTGGATTACGAGCTTTCGAAACACCCGCCGGTCTTCACCTCCGTCGACGCCGCCAAAATCCGCGGAGTCGAGTTGAAGACAGGCGCTAAAGCCATCATCATGTACTCCGATGATAAACCGGTGATGATCGTCGTTGCCGGAGATAAAAAAATCGATACGAAAAAATTCAAAGAAATATATGGCGTCAGAGACCTGAGAATGGCGACCAAAGAAGAGGTCAAAAAAGTGACCGGTGTCGAGGTCGGTGCCGTTCCCCCTTTCGGGAATATTCTTGGGATATCGCTTTACATGGATATGTCCTTAAAGGAAAATCAAGAGATTAATTTTAACGCGGGCTCCCACACCCACTCGATAAGCATGAAGTATGAGGATTATGAAAAAGTTGCAAAACCGATCATAGGTAACTTCTCTTTATGAAATGGTATTTTTATTTCGCTTTTGTATTTTTTACATTGCTTTTTCTCTTTTATCCGGGAGATTCTTATTATTATCACATTTTCGCCTACAACCGAGAGGTTTTTGCAAAAAAGACGGTTTCGGTCGAACTCAAACATGATCCTATACCTTACTTGAAAGATCCGAAATCCATCCCGGATGTGACTGCCGAAGGTGTCTACGTCGTCGACCTGCCGTCATTCACGCCACTTTTGGAAAGAAACGAGCATGAACGACTTTTTCCAGCTTCGACGACAAAAATTATCACCTCGCTCGTCGCTTATGACGTATATAAACCGACTCAAATCATCACCGTTAAAAGAACCATCACGGACGGTCAATTAATGGGACTGGTCGTCGGAGAGAGAATCACCGTTGAGAACCTTTTCTACGGTATGCTTGTCTATTCGGGTAACGACGCCGCCTATGTTCTTGCCGACAACTATGGCTATAGTAAATTCATCAAGTTGATGAACGAAAAAGTCAAAGCCCTGCGAATGTCCAATAGCCATTTTACGACTCCAAACGGCTTAGACGCACCGAACCAATATACGACTCCCTATGATCTGGCTTTGGCTGCTCGTGAACTTTTAAAAAATCCTTACTTGGCAAAAATCGCTTCGACTAAAGAGATTACGGTTTCCGACGTCGATTTCAAGTATTTTCACCAGTTGAATAACGTCAACGAACTTTTGGGCGAGATCGCCGGAGTTGGCGGTTTAAAGACTGGGTATACCGAAGAAGCCGGAGAAAATCTGGTATCTTACTACAAAACCGACGGTCACAAATACATCATCGTCGTGCTAAAAAGCCAACACCGGTTTCAGGATACAAAAAATATCATTGCCTGGATCGACGCGAACGTCCTCTACTTGACCAAGTAATTACCGTTTACCGCCGGCACATACGCAACAAAATCGTTGTCGCCAATGAAGACATAGACCGGTTCGAGATACGGTTGATAAGTATCCGGATCAAGATAGTAAAGCCCCATTTTTTTAATAGAAATATTCTTGACTCCGGCCCGTCCTGCGACAAGGAGACCTTTCCCGGATTTGAGTTCGGCCCAAGCCGCGTCACCCGATATGACCGGGTAAACGCCAAACTGCGAATCGTCTTTTTCAAAGAAGTTTATCTGGGCCTTTATCACTGTCGGCGTATCGGAACTGTAACTCATGACGACATAATTTTGACTATTGAAGAACTTTGGCGTAACGATATCGATTCCGTTGACCGATGGCCGATAGAAGTCGACCTCTACGGCCGACGCCTGACCGGCGCGTTCGACGTTTACGAAATTACCTTGGGACAAATCGTAAGTCAGATAAATGACATTGGTCGTCCCGGTCGCCAGTTCTTGAGGATAACGACCGACTGATTTCAAAAAATTCGTGGCGTCATTGACGATATCCGTTTCCGATTTAGTGACCGACCCTACCTGTAATGAACTGACCGCGATATCGCCGTCGTACTTAAAATTGAAGTTGCCGATGTCGATTTTGAGAGTTGAGCCTCCGTCCTGAAAAATGGCTTCCCGACCAGACAGAGTATACTGAACGGTCGACGTATCAATGCCAAAATTCTTGGCTATAAGGGAAATTTTGTCCTGATATCCGAATCGAACCGGAGTATCGGGAATAAAATAGACATTGGCCGCGGAAGTCGCCGTCACCGGGACTCCTTCGACAGTGTCAAGGGTAAAGTTGAATCCGGCGCTAGACGTAGCCTGTGAAAGCTCCGGTGGATTGATCTTGCCAAAAATCGGATTGGTATAAATGGTCGTCACCGGGGCCGGTGTCATCAATATAAACAAGAGCTTGATGGAATAAAAAAATATCAAAAAAACCAAAAAAAACAAGATGACAAACGGTATGGATTTTCTGACCCAATACGACAAATCTGTTAACGACATAAATCCATTGTATAGGATTTATATAGATAATTGAAGTGGTGGGCGAGGGGAGACTTGAACTCCCACGGGTTACCCCATAGCCTCCTCAAGACTACGCGTATGCCAATTTCGCCACTCGCCCAATAGAAAAAAATTTCAAATCCTAAATTACAAACTACAAATAAACCCTAAATACTAAACTACAAACAATATTAAAATCTAAAAAAGAATAAAATCCAAAACCGTTTTGAAATTATTTAGAGTTGTTTAGAGTTTAGTATTTAGTATTTAGTATTTAATATTTATTTTGTATTTGAGATTTAGAATTTAGAACTTAATTATATCATCTCCTACTTATGGTGTAAACGTACGGATAAAACAAAAAAATTGCCGGCGGATCGGCGATAATGTTTTTTTGAAAATCGAAGTAAATCGCTTCCCTTTTATCCAAGTCGATCGTTGATCTCCCCTCCTCTAGAAGATTGTCGATTTTCGGATTATTGTAGCTGACGATGTTCCCGCCCTGGTTTTCGACCGTTTGTTTGGAATGCCAAAAAAAATACTGATCAGGATCGGTCGGAACTTTCCAGTAAGCCAAAAGCATGTCGAAAGATCCTATTTGATTGATCGATGAAAAATTCAGGTCATTGTTGAGGCCGATTGCTTTGAGTTCCCCGGAGATCTCATCGGCAACATCGTAATAATTATAGGAAGTTACCAAGTTAAGTTTCGCCTCTTCAGTCGCTTTTATTTCGTTTCTCACAATAGTCGACGCGTTTTCCGGATCGTAAGTATTGCTTTTTAGATTCGGATCATAGCCCCACGAAGTCGGTGGAATCGGACCTTTAGCTATTTCACCATAGGCAGATAATTTTTGATAATCGAACGCCGATCCGATTGCGTCTTTGATGTTCTTGTTGGTCAGAATCTTGACCTTCTGGTTCAAAAACAAAGTCATCAACCGACTATAATCAACTTTTCTTTGGACGGAACTGTTTTTCCAACTGAGAAAAGTATCGGCAATCGATTTTTTTGTCAATGTCATTTGATTTATCTCCCCCGATTTGTACGCATCGACCAACTGCGATTCGTTGTTATAAAACTTGTAGATTATCGGCGAGTATCCTTTGATATTCGGAATCAAATCCACTTCGGAAAGATATCCCGACTTAGTTTTTATCTTTCCGCTTTTATAAAAACCGGCCACGCCGATTAGAGGATATCTTATGAGCGGCTTATTTAAATAAGTCGGAAAAATTGCCAACGGCTTTTTTAATATGAAATCGATCGTTTTATCGTCGATGACGTCTACCTTAACGTCTTTGAAATCGTAAGATATGTCTTTGCTCGTAAATTTTTTATTATCTCCCCAGAGAAGATTGTCCTTGAGATGGACCGATAACGGGTCCCCTGCGGGTCAACCTCCCATGAATTGGCGATGACCGGAATGATTTCACCTTTGTCAGTAACCGTCACCAATCCGTTTGAAATTTTATTGACGATTTCATCGGGTGGATTGTTGATGTCATACTGACCAACCAATCCGATGACTTCTTGTTTGGTCATGGCAACCTTGATGTAAGGGGACAACGATAAAAACCCGATGATGGCGACAAAACTGATGAAAAAACTCAAAAGAATGAGGCGACTATGCTTTTTGAAAAACTCCAAAATCACCCAATAATAGTAGCGGAATAATTTCTTATTACCGGCCATAGAATTAAAATTTATTTGACAAATAGGTTGACCAAGGAGACGATAAAAAACAGAATGATGAAAACAGTAGTCAACCAAAGTATGATTTTTTCTACTCCCCGACGAGTTTGAAAAAGCTCCCCGCCTCCGCCCCAAGCGCTTCCGAGTCCGGCCCCCTTACCCTGAATGAGAATAAAGGTGGTAATTAAAATAGCCAAAACGATATTGACGATGAGAAGGACATTTTTCATACGATGTGTTCCATTAAATTGATAATAAAGGATATCGACAATGACGAAAGAAATATGTTGGCCAACTGTGATATCGCCATTTTACCCAAAGTCAGACCAAGAAATGTTCCACCGTGGAAAGTCCAAGCTCTTATATCGACCAGTGAAAAATAATGGCCTAAAAAAAAGAAAATTAAACTATAGACGGCCAAGGATATCAGTCCCAACGTCAAGATATTCAGAGGAAGGAGTATTAATTTGCACAAAGGCGCGATAAAGTAGTAGGTCGCGGTGACCAATATTGCCGCTTTCAAAAAAACGGCAACATTTGATGAAACGATAAAACCTTTATCCCATAAGCTCGTCAAAAATACGGCAACCGCAGAAAAAATCAACATCCTGGTTATCTTTTTCATACCCAAATTATATCAAAAAATCCTTCTCCCGAAGGAAGAGGTGATATTTTTTAGCGAACCGGTGCGATTCGTCCCGAAGAAGTCTTATTAAATTAAAACCTTTGTCGGACAGGGCTGGTTTTAGGAGCGGCAACCCTTTTTTTCCGATAATCAATCTGTCCGGATTTTTGGCGATACCGATGACCGGAATCGCCAAATTTGAATTTGCCAATGCTTTTAATATCGTTTTCACCTGAGGCCGGCCACCGTCGACTATCAAAAGGTAGGGCTTTGGCCATTTTTGCTCGAATCGTCTTTTCATAACTTCGTTCAATCTTTCAAAATCGCTTTTATTGGTGACATTTTTAATCTTGAATCTCCGATACTGGCTTTTGTCGAGTAAGCCGTTTCTGGCGACAACCATCGATGCGACCTGGTTTTTCATGCCCAAATTACTGATATCGTAAGTTTCGATTCGCTCGGGCACGGCTAAAGTCGGAAAATGAACGATGAGAAGTTTTCTCAAGGCCGTCAAAGCCTCCTGCCCATCATTTCCGACGACTTCGACTCCGGCAAGGGAAAAATGTAGCAATCTTTCCAGCCGGAAAATCTTTCCCCTCACTTTGATCGCCTCCTCGAAATTCTGAGACCTGCTTAGATTTTTCAGATCCTTGTAATAGCTTTTAACGATGGAGTCGACATTACCTCTTAAAATCTTAACTATTTTTAAAATATTTCGACGATACAGTTTGGTTTCTTGTCTTTTGATAACTTCATTTTTTATCTTGACAATATGCCCTGGGCATGGATTGCAAAGGCCGATTTTCGAATAAAAACATGGTCTGGAAACGGTATTTTTTTGGGAACAGAAAGGGATTATGTGTCTTATGTCGTCAAGCAAGTTTTCCGCCACTTTTGTTGAAGAAAACGGACCGAAATAAAGGGATTTGCCGTCATCTTCCTTCCGACAAAGACGTATCGTCGGATAACGATCCTTGACGGGAATTTTGATATAAAGATAGCTTTTGTTGTCTTTCCAAACGACGTTGTACTTCGGTCGGTATTTTTTAATGAGTTGTGATTCTAGAATAAGCGCCTTGAATTCCGATTCGGTCGTCACTGCCTCGATACGGTCGGCATTGGCGACGATCAAAGATTCTTTTTTGTCCAGCTTGGCATTTTCTAGATGCGAGGACACTCTTGCCTTGATATTGACCGATTTCCCGATATATAAAATCTCATCATTTTTTTTAAAAAAATAAACTCCGAAAGTTGACGGCAGGTTGAGAGCATCTTTTTTTGTGATCATAAAAATTTCTTTCTTACTTTTGTCGATATTAGAACTACTAAGACAGCGATCAACAGCGCCGAAACCGCCTTGATAATCCATGAAAATAAATGGGGAAATATCGATAACTGATAATCTCCATACTTTTGGCCGTTAAGGGCAATTACCAGGGTCGCGGTTTCCCTGGAATTTTCATGAGCGGCCCGATACGTAAAGTTGACCACTTTTTTACCTCCGGGAGGAAGTGTTAAAATGGTCGAGGCCGGCGGATTCAGCTTGATATTATTACCGGCAAAAGTCAAGGTCGTGTTCCAAAGATAGACATTGCCTTGATTTTCGATCGTCAAATTGCCGTGATATTCGGTCACGTCATCGATATTTTTTACAATATCTAAACCGTCGATTTTCAGGTTGTCTTTTTCAGCAGGTAACTGTGATTCGGCCGTCACTTGAACGTCTTTTGTATTGCCTGTCTTATACATTCCGGCCGGCAGAGGATAGTTGGATTTTTCACCGTGGATGACGAAAGTAATATGATTCAGGTCGAAAGAGGAAAAATAGTCGATGCCTGAAGTATTTTGCCAGGTCGGGTCGACCGGCTTCCAGATTTTTTCACCGGTATCATAGTACTCCGGCCAAGCGTGCAAAATATCCGACGATAACGATATTGGTCGTAGACTTTGATCGCTTGAGTACCCGTAACCTTCTATTTCCCGAGCATAAATTCCCTTTTCTCTAGAGGCGGCGACGAATAGATCGGTAAATTCCGTACAGACCGCTAAATTCGGTTTCTCCAATACCAATTCTGCCCCAAGTCGAGTGTTATCGGAATTTAATCGGGCATAGTCGTAACTCAAGTTGGCAACTTCATACGAATATATATCGGATACCGTATTGAGGTTGGCAATTTTGTTGAGACTCGTAATCGTCCAATATGGTTGTTGCCTTAAAAGGTATGATTTGTCCTTCTCAAAAAGATGGTTGGACCAGCTGACAACTTCTTGCCTCGGTTGTGGAAACACTTGGATGGTAAAATCGCTTTTTATGACTTTAGTCTCCAGGGGATTCAGATAATACACTCCCATATAATTGCCGTCGTCGTCAAGATAAACTCGGGTCGGCGGTTGGCTGAGACTATTTACATATATTTTTTGATACAGCGTGTCCGGCGGGAATGCGACTTCCATCATGGATGGAGCCAACGAAGGGTTTTTGAGATGATAAGTCAAATTAACGTCGTAAAGTTGACTGTTACCGAAAACGGCATATATCGTACGCGTCGTCGGATTGTTCCAAACGATTTTATTGCCTTCAATTAAGTCTGGTTTCGGTTTGGCAATCGAAATTTTTTTTGTAGTCCCTTCCGGCAAATAAACGTTTACTTTATATGTGCTATTATCCTTATTTTCGATGACCGGCAGGATCACCTCCCAAGTGTTGCCGTTGATTTTGAATAAATTACTTTGGTCGAAAGTCAAATAAAAGTTGTTTACCGATCCCTTTCCGACTTTTGGGTCGTTGAAAATCAAAGTGACAGTGCTCTTATCGCCTTCCTGGGATACTATCGGTGCGACCGGCCCGTTATCGTCATAAGATGTCAAATCGGAAATGGCAAAGGCCTTGGGAAAGCTTATAGAAAACTTATTTACGTAAACATCGCTTCTCAAATTGGTGATGGCGATGGAAAAATCCACTTTTGAATTTAGACTATCGGCTTGTTGTGACAGGTGGTAATCGACTTGATATGCGGTTTGAAAATCAGCCGCGTAAGATCTTTGAGTGAAAGAAAAAAGAAGGACAAAAAATGTGATCAAAAATATTAGCGCTCGAAGAACCTTTGTCATTAAAAATCAAAAAAACAAATTCTAAACCATGTCAAAATTCAAAATTTTTCTTAAATACTCTCCCGTATAAGATTCCTTAGTTTTAAGTATACCCTCAAATTCACCTTGATAGACGATGTTTCCACCTTTGTCCCCGCCTTCTGGCCCCAAATCAATTAGATACTGACAATTTTTTATGACGTCCAGGTTGTGTTCTATTACGACGACGGTATTACCCTTGCCAACTAGCTCTTTTAATGTAAAAAGTAGTTTTTGAATGTCAAAAAAATGGAGTCCGGTCGTTGGTTCGTCAAGAATATATAAGGTCCGGCCAGTGCTCCGGTGAGAAAGTTCGTTGGCCAGTTTTAGCCGTTGTGCTTCACCACCGGATAAAGTCGGTGCCGGTTGGCCTAATTCTAGATATCCCAATCCGGTTTCCTTTAGGAACAAAAGCTTTGAATGAATTTTGAAGTGATTTTGGAAAAACTCCGAAGCTTCATCGATGGTCATTTTTAAAATTTCGGAGATATTTTTTCCTTTGTATTTTACTTCAAGCGTTTCTTTGTTATATCGATGTCCTTCGCAGACGTCGCAAGTGATATAGACGTCGCTCAAAAACTGCATTTCTATCCTGACGACGCCGGCTCCTTGACATTTTTCGCATCGACCGCCTTTGACGTTAAAGGAAAATCTTCCTTTGGCGAATCCTTTTTCCTTGGCGTCAGGAGTTTCGGCAAAAATCTCCCGGATGTCGTCAAAAAATCCGACGTATGTCGCTGGATTAGAGCGTGGTGTCCGACCGATTGGACTTTGATCGACGAGATAGACTCGATCAAGATACTGAAATCCGTCAAGCTTATCAAATTCGCCTATTATCCCCTGATAATAACCGTCAAGGTAATATTTTAAGGCCGGATATAACGTCTCAACAATTAATGTTGACTTCCCGCTTCCCGACACTCCGGTTATACCAATCAGATTTCCCAAGGGGAACTCCGCCTGGATTTTTTTTAGATTGAACTGTCTGGCACCTTTTAAAATCAACTTCCCTTGAGTCTTGACTAAAGGTATTTTGGTGGAAGTAATGTTTTTTTCACCCGACAAAAATTTCCCCGTTAAAGACGTCTTTGATTTTTTTATTTGATCCAAGGTGCCCTCAAAGATAACTTTTCCACCGTTTTTACCGGCGGCCGGTCCAAGTTCCACTAGGTAATCGGCATTTTCCATCGTCTCACGATCGTGTTCAACCACGATCAAGGTGTTTCCTAAATTCTTTAAATTATGAAGACTTTTTATGAGCGATGAAACGTCTTTTGGATGAAGACCGATCGAAGGTTCGTCAAGAACGTACAAAACACCGGTCAAACCCGTTCCTATTTGAGAAGCGAGTCTAATCCGCTGAAGTTCACCGCCCGATAGGGTCTTAGCCGTACGGGCAATCGTCAGATAAGAAAGACCAACGTCGGATAAAAACTTCAGCCGTTCCTTGATTTCCTTGATTATCGGTTTGGCGATTTGCTGTTCGTACGACTTAAGTGTTGTCGGTAATTTATTGTCTAAATAATCGATTATGAAACTTATTGATTTTGCGGATAGTTCCGAAATATTTCTTGAGTCGATGGTTACCCCGAGAACTTCTTTTTTCAACTTGTCACCGTGACACTTGGGACAAACTTCTTCTTTCATATATTTTTGTATCTCGAAGAAAGAATTGTCGCCTTGATTTTCAAAATAACGTCTAGTCAGTTCGGCGACGATACCGTCAAACTTTTCGAAAATAGTTGTCGCCCGGCCGTAACGGTTAACGCCCGGGACTTTATATACTTTGTCGGTACCGTGGAGAAGGGTGGCCAATTCGCTTTA
>JAJYIX010000015.1 GCA_021789865.1 bacterium | reverse complement strand
GTCAATAAAAGGCGCAATAAGATCGGATTCACGACCCCGGAATATCAATGGTTTTTTGAAATAAAAAAAATTGTTTTTGAAATTTTTTTGTCGGAAAGTTTCGCCAACCGAAAGTACTTCGACCGCCCGGAGGTATTGAGGGCATTCCAGGACTTTCTCGACAAGAAAAACTTCGATACGATGGTTTTTTGGCGCATTATGAACGTCGAATTGTGGATGAGAGAATTTTTCGATCAAAAAGTTCAGAAAGATCATAAGGATCATAAAGTTAGCGAAGTTAAGGAAAGTAAAATAATCGTTGATGGAAAGACTTATAAAAGACAATTGATCAAAACCGACTTTTTTAAAAAAGGCGACGACTATATCAAAAAAATTTCAGACGAATCACTTCAATGTTTTAAAACATTGAAGTCGGGAGATAGTTGGTTTATCGTCGTTTCGGAAAAAGTTGTCGCTACTTCACAAGGGCGAAGTCATTTTATCTGGGACATTCACCCCGGCTTTTTTGCCAAAATTCTTTCAAAATACGTGACGAAAACTTCGGCTGGGATCGGATTGGGAAGTCCTTGGACAATGCAGTTGGCCATAGACGAGGTCGGACTGCCAAAAATCATTTTGGCCGCGACCGCTTCTTTTTTGGGCAAGACTATCGGCATGAAAGGATTATTTTATAAAATAGCCGGAGAAGTCGTCCGTTCGATCGACGGACCGACGGAATATTCTCTTTACCCGGCCAATGTGTCGGCAAAACTCGGCCCTAAGGAACCACAACAAGTTGCAAAACGAATAAAGTCCGAAATACTAAATCTGAAATCCCAAACAAATTCTAAATTCAGAATTCAAAATTCTGAATTTTTAGGTGCAGTTATTATTGATGCCAATGACATCGGACGCAACGTGCTCGGAAATTCGACTGGCTTGGAAAATAGTTTGGTCGAAAGAATTATGGCCGATAACCCGATGGGTCAGGGTCGTGAGCAAACCCCGATAACAATTGTGAGCTATAATTAAACTGTTTAAAGGTTTTAATGTTTAAAAGTTTGAATGTTATATATGATCAACCTTGAAACTTTAGAACTTTTCAACTTTTAAACTAAAAATTTTATGTCTTTTGTACATCTTCATGTTCATACAGGCTATTCTTTATTGGACGGCATGTGCCGGATCGAAGATCTGATCTCAAAAGCTATCGAATATAAAATGCCCGCGGTCGCAATTACAGACCATGGCGCTCTTTACGGAGCGTTCAAGTTTTACTCAAAAGCGACCGACGCCGGAATAAAACCCATAATTGGAATAGAGGCTTATAAAGCGAAAAACTCTCGGCATGACAAGGAAGTCGGTGTCGACCGCGACCAATTTCACATCACTCTTCTCTGTAAAAATTTAACCGGTTATAAAAATCTTTTGAAAATGGTGACCGAAGCAAATCTGAATGGTTTTTATTACAAACCTCGAATTGATTTTGAGCTTTTGGAAAGTTATCACGAAGGGCTTATCGCCCTATCAGGATGTATGAACGGAGAGATTCTCAGTCTTTTAAAAGACAACCAAACAACCGAAGCCGAACGGATCTTAAAAAAATATCAGAGCCTTTTCGGTGACGATTATTATCTTGAAATCCAAAGACATCCTAAGTCTCCGGAACTCGATCGGGTCAATGATGAATTAATAAAACTATCAAGAAAATTTGACGTTCCCCTGGTCGCGACCAACGACGTCCATTACCTTAATGAAGAAGACGCCTATGCACAGGAAATTCTTTTGTGTATCCAGACCCAGCGGACAATTGTCGAAAAAAACCGTCCGTTATCAATGTATGAAATTCCTGACTATTATTTCAAATCACCTTCGGAAATGAAAGGTTTGTTTATAGACTTGCCTGAAGCGATAGAAAATACCGTCAAAATCGCTGAACAATGCAACCTTGAAATACCGTACGGTAAGTGGATTTTGCCGAAATTCGATACGCCTGAGAATATGCCGGTCGAAGAATACATAAAGGATGTTGTTGACGAAAAAAAAGTGAGAGTTGCGAAATATGATAAAAAAATGGTCGACGACAGGCTTAAATACGAGCTTGATATCATCACCAAAAAAGGCTATGCGACTTATTTTCTAATTGTCGCGGATTTTGTTAACTGGGCCAAGGATCACGGTGTTGCTGTCGGTCCGGGCAGAGGATCGGTCGCCGGGTCGCTAGTCGCTTATGTTATGCGGATAACCGATATCAATCCGTTGGATTATGCCCTTCCCTTTGAGAGATTTCTAAATCCGGACCGTCCGACCCCGCCAGATATCGATATTGATTTCGCTGATATCCACCGCGATGAAGTCCTAAAATATGTCACCAAAAAATATGGCGAAAAAAGAGTCGCCCAGATCATAACATTCGGCACGATGGAAGCCAGACTGGCTGTCCGTGACGTCGCCAGGGCTTTGGGCATGTCTTATTCGCAAGGGGATCGGATCGCCAAAATGATTCCTTTTGGAAAACAAGGGTTTGCCATGACGATATCGACGGCTCTTGAAGAGTCACCTCCTTTAAAATTTGCCTATCAGACGGAGCCTGAAGTCAAAAAGGTTTTGGACGTGGCCACTCGTCTTGAAGGTTTACCGCGACATTCGTCAGTTCACGCCGCCGGTGTGGTTATTTCGGCGCAGGATATGACCGAATATGTTCCTCTTCAAAGAGATACCAAGGAGGGAAAAATTATCACCCAATATGACATGTACTGTCTGGATTTAAACGCCGTATCAAATCATAAGGCCGTCGGACTCCTGAAAGTCGATTTTCTTGGTCTTCGAAACTTGACCATTATTGAAGAGGCTTTGAAATACGTTAAGGAGTTTACCGGCAAAAAAATCGATATCCATGAAGTTCCGTTGGACGATAAAAAAGCATATGATCTTATTGCCAACGGCAATACCGTCGGAGTATTCCAACTCGAATCGGGCGGAATGAAAAGATTGGCAAAAGATTTGATGCCGACAAAAATATCCGATATCACGGCCATGGTCGCCTTATACAGGCCAGGTCCGATGGAGCTGATTCCATCCTTTTTGACCGGCAAAAAAAATGCTAAAAAAATTCGCTATCTCCATATCGACCTTAAACCAATCCTCGAGGAGACCTACGGCGTGTTGGTTTATCAAGAGCAAGTCATGGAAATTGCTCACCGTTTGGCCGGTTACACTATGAGCGAGGCTGACAACCTCAGAATGGCGATGGGAAAAAAGAAAAAAGAGCTGATGAAGAAAGAAAAGGACAAATTTCTCAAAGGTTGCCTTAAAAACGGTTACAAAAAGACGATGGTCGACAATCTTTGGAGCTTCATGGAGAAGTTTGCCGCGTACGGATTTAACAAACCGCATTCGGCCTCATATGCATTAATCGCGTATTGGACAGCTTACATTAAAGCCAATTACCCGGTAGAGTTCATGACCGCTTTATTGTCGGCCGAACTCCAAGGGGTTGCTGGACCGGCCAGGGAGATAAAAATGTCCCAGGCGATTGAAGAATGTCGACGAATGAATATTGTCGTTCTTCCGCCGGATATAAATAAATCAAAAAACGGTTTTAGCATCGAAGGTGATTCGATTAGATTCGGTCTGTCGGCGATAAAAAATGTCGGAAGTGCGGCGATTGAGTCGATTATCGACGCTCGTTCCAATGGAAGATTCGGTTCGTTTAAGGACTTCTTATATCGAGTCGATTTGAGGAGAGTCAATAAAAAAACCGTCGAAAGCCTTATCAAGGCCAGGGCGTTCTCAGAGTATGGAAATGTCGCAACGCTGCTTTCCAACTATCCGGTCACGGTCGTTGAAGTTCAAAAAATCAAAGAAAAGCGAGAAAAAGGTCAATTCGACCTATTCGATGATCAAAGTGATAAAGGACCGATGCCGGACAATTTTCATCCAATGACCGAACTTGGTGAAGAAGAGCTTTTCCAAATGGAAAGGGAGGTCATTGGTTTTCTCATCGGAAAAAATCCTCTATTGAAGTTTGCCGATTTAATCGCAAAAAAAACCACTGCCAAGCTTGGAGACGTCAATTCAAATTTAGCTGGTAAAGCTGTTGTCGTCGCCGGGATCATATCTGGCCGCAAAAACTTAAAAACAAAAAAGGACAATTCCGAAATGGCGATTTTACAGCTTTTCGACGAAACGGGTACGGTCGAAGTCGTCGTATTCCCGAAAACTTTCGCCAAATTGAAAAATTTCTTAACAATAAATAAAATTATAATGCTCAAAGGAAAGGTCAACGATCGTGACGGCAGAATCGGGATTATCCTCGAAAACGCCGTCGACCTAGAAAAAATTAAATTAAACTAAATTAAATATGGATAAACCAAAAAAAGTGTTTGAAATCAACAAAGATTTTGACATTGATAAATTTCAATCCGTCGCCAGGGTTCCACAAAAACTCAAAAAAAAACCAAAAATGGATAATTTCGCCCTTGCAAAATATTCCGACATCGGTTATTATTTGGTAACTCCTTTATTGGCAGGGCTTTTTTTGGGATTATACGTAAGTCACGTTACGAAGATTGGAATTTTTGTTTTAGGAGGTATAGCGTTGGGAGCAGGAGTAACTTTTTATAATTTGTTTCGATTAACGAAAAAACTGTAATGCCGAGCATAAGCATTAAACCGGAAGTAATATTTAGAATTTTCAATTTCCCCGTCACAAACTCTCTTCTTTCTTCGGAAATAGTTTTGCTGGTTTTTTTTGTCATGGCGGTCGCTTACAACAGCCAAGCCGGTAAAATAAACAAAAGCGGTTTTTTTTATTTTTTCAACGCGTTTGTGAAAATGCTTTATGATCTCTTCTACACCGTTACCAAAGAAAAAACGAGATATTTTTTTGCTTTGTTTTTTACTTTCTTCGTCTTTATCATCATGCAAAATTGGTTTGGCCTTTTACCTTTGGTCGGAAGCCTCCTTGTCAGAGTCAAAGAGGGTGGCGAAACAGTCGCGATACCATTATTTAGGGGCGGTGACGCCGATTTGAATACGACTTTTGCTTTCGCCATTATATCTGTCGTCATGGTTCAATACTTTGGAGTCAAATTTGTCGGTCTTAAGAAATACCTCAGTAAGTTCTTTAATTTTGCCAACCCGATAAATTTTTTTGCCGGGCTTTTGGAGATAGAAGGTGAGATATCTCACATACTTTCATTCGCCTTCCGACTTTTCGGCAATATTTTTGCAGGAGAAGTTCTCTTGACGATTATTTCCTTTTTGGTGCCCGTGTTGGCTTCTTTTCCTTTTGTCGTCATGGAGTTCTTTTTTGGTTTTATACAGGCTCTTATTTTCAGCATGTTGACGGCGGTATTCATCGGAGGAGCGATTGAAGCGCATCATTAAAATTTAACATACGAAAGGGGTGATTTTGATTTATGTCGTCTGATGTAGCAAGATTTTTCGCGGTTGCTTTCGCCATGGGACTTGGTACGATCGGTCCTGGAATCGGTATCGGTCTTATAGGAAGCAAAGCGATGGAAGCGTTGGGTAGGAATCCCGAAGCCGAAGCGCCGATAAGAACGGCGATGATTTTGGCTATCGCGTTCGCAGAAGCAGTTGCGATTTACGCGTTGGTAGTTGCTTTGATTTTGAAGTTCTCATAAATAATTATGGAAAAATTAGGTATCGATCCTAAGTTACTTTTGGCACAGATAATTAACTTTGCGATATTTTATGTCATCGTCCGTAAGTTCATTGCCAAACCGTTTTCTAAATTTTTAGACGACGAGAGAAGCAATGATCTCGAGAAGCAAAAACTTTTGGAAGAGGCTCAAAAGGGTGAAGAGAGACTTTTGAAAAAAGAAGCGGAAATGGACGCCAAACTTAAAAAAGAGATGGCAAAAGTCATTGCCGAAGCAAAAGCTAATGCCGATGAATCACGAAAAGAAATGATCGCCGAAGCTAAACTTGAGGCGTCAAAGATCAAGGATAATGCCAAGGCTGAGATTCAGGCCGAGAAGCAAAAGCTTTATGGTGAGATCAAGGATAAAGTCTCCGATCTGTCTCTTTTCATGGTCAATAAAGCTTTGGAAGAAAGTCTCGACTCGGACATGAAAAAGAAAGTCAGTCAAAAGTTGCTAAATAATTTAGTGAAAAAAACTGTCAGATATGAAAATTGATCCCCAGATAAAAGCAGACCTTAAGGCCAGGCTGGAAGACGACCTTAAAGAAAGAAAAAAGAAGGTTGTCGTCACGTCGGCATATAAAATGGACGATAATGAAAAGAAAAAGGTCATCGGCTCGTTTCCGTCGCTGAAAAACGCCCGCATCGAATACCGGGTTGACAGCGATATTTTAGCCGGCTATGTGGTCCAAATCGGATCTAAGACGATGGACCTGTCACTTAGGGGGCAGTTACAAAATTTTAAAAACCTCATCTATGAAATTGATCGATGAATATATCAAGGATATCGAAAAAGAACTCCAAAAAAGCAAGAAGAATGTAAAAAGCGAAGAGTACGGTACGGTCACTGAAGTCAAGGATGGTGTCGTCGTTCTCGAAGGCTTAGATAATGTTGGTTACGGAGAACTAGTCGAATTTGAAAACAAGGTTGTCGGGTATGTCGTTGATTTGACCGAAGATGAGGTGGGAACGATTGTTTTGGGAGATTATTTGACGATAAAAGCCGGCAGCAAAGCTAAAGCGCTCGGACTGACTTTATCCATACCGGTATCTCAAGAGATTATTGGTCGGGTCGTCAACCCGATTGGTGAACCAATTGATGGAAAAGGGAAGCTAAAAGAAGACAAAAGGTATCCCTTGGAAAAAGTCGCCAGTGGCGTCGTCGATAGGCAGTCTGTCAAAACTCCTCTTCAAACTGGAATAAAAGCGATAGATGCTTTGATCCCAATTGGAAGAGGCCAACGTGAACTAATTATCGGTGATCGCGGAACCGGAAAAACAACGATCGCAATTGATACGATTATTAATCAAAAAAAAGAGAATGTAGTCTGCATATACTGTGCCATCGGACAAAAAAATTCTAAGGTGGCCAACACGATCGCGCTGCTCGAGCAAAAAGACGCGTTGAAGCATACGATTATCGTCTCGGCATCGTCATCTGATTCGGTAGCCCTACAATATTTGGCGCCATATGCGGCCTGTGCCATTGGAGAATATTTTATGGATAAAGGAAAGGATGTTCTTATTGTCTATGACGATTTGAGTAAGCACGCTTGGTCATATCGTCAGATTTCTTTGATTTTAAGAAGACCGGCCGGCCGTGAAGCGTATCCTGGAGATGTTTTTTATCTCCATTCAAGGCTTCTTGAAAGGTCTTGCCGCATGAATCAAAAGCTTGGCGGCGGATCGATTACGGCTTTGCCAATAATCGAAACTCTCGAAGGAGATATTTCGGCTTATATTCCGACAAATGTCATTTCGATAACGGATGGACAAATATCTCTTGATAACGACCTATTCAATTCCGGGATCAGACCGGCTATCAATGTCGGACTTTCGGTTTCCCGTGTCGGAGGCAATGCCCAAACTAAACTCATGAAGCAGGTCGCCGGAAAGCTTAAATTAGACTTAGCACAATACCGTGAATTGGCCGCTTTTTCGCAATTCGAAAGTGAACTTGACGCCGAAACAAAAAAACTTCTCAATCGCGGAACTAAAGTGACCCAAGTTTTGAAACAGAAAAAAAATCATCCTTATTCACTGGCGGAAATGGTTGCCATCATCTGGGCGGGTACAAAAGGTTACTTGGATGATATGCCTCTTTCCGATATTGAGGATTTCGAAAAACGTTATCTCGACGACATTAAGGCCAGAGGTAAGAAATTACTCGATCGGATATATAAACAGGATAAATTAACGGAAAAAGACGAAGAAGAGCTTAAAAAATTCGTCGATTTCAACAAGCAGAAATAATAATGAACATCAGGCAAGTCAGGGAAAAAATCGATTCCGTAAAAAACGTTAAGAAGATCACTAATGCAATGGAGCTTGTTTCAACAATAAAAATGAAAAGGGCTCAGCAGGTTGCCACTGAGGCCAAGCCATATCAAACGACATTGGAAACAATGATCAACGAGTTGACGGCCAATTTGGACGCCAACTTTTCCCCTCTTTTGAAGACGGGCGAGTACGAGAAAGGAAAAGAGCTTGTCATCCTTATATCCACCAATAAGGGTCTTTGCGGGGCGTATAATTTTAATCTATTCCGTTTCCTCAATAAATCAATCGCCATTTCCAAGACAGATTTTATCGTCATCGGTAAAAAAGGTGCTTTGTTCGTCAATAAAATGGGAGGAAATATCGTCGCTGATTTTACCTCCAATGATCCCTTGTCGAGCGTACCGGCGATCTTCGACATGATATTGGATTCTTATCTTGCCAAAAAGTATTCAGACATCGCGATTTTTTACAATCAATATGTTTCAACGCTCTTGAGTTCACCGACGAGGTTTGATCTCTTACCGATTTCTTTTAAACCGAAAAACGCGGAAATTAATGAAAAAATCCAAGAATACGCCGTCGAGCCTGATCCGACCGAACTTGTCGATCAATTACTAAAAAGTTTTATTGAAGAAAAAATCAGAAATTTTTTGATTCAGGCCGAAGCAGGTGAACATTCGTCAAGAATGATTTCCATGAAAAACGCGACCGATAATGCCGAGCACGTAATATACAACCTCACCCTCCTTCGAAACAAAATCAGACAAGAAAAAATAACTTATGAGTTACTTGACATGATGACATCAAAAGAATCGGTTGAGAATTGAGAATTATAAATTTTATAACGGATTTAAAGGTTATAAGTATCACATATCTATGACAGAAGGTAAAATAATTTCCGTAAGAGGAGTGGTTGTTGATGTCGAGTTTAAAGAAGCAGAGACGCCAAAAGTTTATGACGCTCTTTTGATCAACGATAAAAAAATTGGAAAGTTGACTTTGGAAGTTGAAGCGATCCTCGAGCCTGGTTTAGTCCGGGCCGTTGCGATGGGTAATGTGTTTGGTCTTTCTCGAGGGGTGAAGGTCGTTTCGACCGGTAAGCCGATTACAGTTCCGGTTGGTAAAAATACTTTGGGTCGTATCTACAATGTAATGGGCGAGGAAGTCGACAACGGACCTAAGACAAAAACTGATAAATACTCATCTATCCACAATCAAGCGCCAGCGCTCGAAGAGCAGTCTGTCAAGCAAGAACTGTTCGAAACAGGGATAAAGGTAATTGATCTTCTGGTGCCTTTTATCAAGGGAGGTAAAGTGGCCATATTCGGCGGTGCTGGGGTCGGAAAAACCGTCCTCATCCAGGAAATGATTCATAACGTCGCCAAAGCCCACCAGGGCGTGTCCGTATTTACCGGTGTTGGCGAGAGGACGCGTGAAGGTAACGACTTATGGACTGAGATGAAAGAAACGAAAGTCATAGATAAAACGGCGTTGGTATTCGGTCAGATGAACGAGCCACCGGGAAATCGTTTACGCGTCGCATTGACCGGTGTAACTATGGCTGAATATTTCAGAGATGAAAAAAATATGGACGTTCTTTTGTTTATTGATAACATTTTCCGTTTCGCCCAAGCCGGAAGTGAAGTCTCGGCTCTTTTGGGTCGTATTCCGTCGGCGGTCGGATACCAGCCGACTTTGGCTTCTGAAATGGCCGCTCTGCAAGAAAGAATTACTTCCACAAGGAAAGGTTCAATCACATCTATGCAGGCCGTGTACGTTCCCGCGGACGATTATACCGATCCGGCACCGGTTGCAACATTTTCTCATCTCGACACCTCAATAACTCTTGAGAGGTCTTTGTCGGAACAAGGGCTTTATCCGGCCATCGATCCGCTGACGTCAAGCTCTAGGGCGCTGGACGAGGATATCGTCGGAAAAGAACACTATCAAGTCGCCCGTGACGTCCTGAAGACATTGCAACGATATAAGGACCTCCAGGATATCATCGCCATTTTAGGCATGGAGGAGTTATCTGAAGACGACAAACTTGTCGTCGGCCGCGCCCGAAAAATCCAACGCTTCCTGACGCAACCGATGGCGGTGGCAGAGCCCTTTACCGGCCGACCTGGAAAATATGTCTCGATTTCGGATACCGTCAAAGGCTTTAAAAGCATACTTGACGGAAAATATGACGACAAAAGTGAAAATGCGTTCTATATGATTGGGACTATAGAGGAGGTTAAATAATTATCTATAGTATTTTTTTATTTTCTTGATATTACAGACTTTTGACCTTAAGGACTTTTTATACTCGTCTTATGGATACCATAAAACTTGAAATCATCACTCCAAAAAAAATCGTCAAAGAAGTCGAGGCCGAATCAGTGACCGTTCCCACAGCGACAGGTGAAATAACCGTTTTAGCTCATCATATGAGCCTTTTCTCCCTTCTTGTTGAAGGGATCGTTAAAATCAAAGAAAAAACAAAGGAAGAATTCTTGGCGATAGGTGGCGGGTACCTCCAGACCGATGGGGATACTCTCCGAATTCTTGTTTCCAGAGCCTACGGACAGCATGAGATCGACGAGGAATTGATTAAAAAAGCTGTGGAAAACGCCAAAAAAATCATCAAAACTTCAACAGACGAAAAAGAGAAATCCGAAGCTTTGGCGACTCTTCGTCGCGCCGTCATCGATACGAAACTTCTCAAAAAACGCAGGCCGAAATCTATATAATAGTCTATAAAGTCTAAAGTCCCAAAAAAGTCCTCAAAGGTCAAATAAACAAATGGCAAAATATTTCAAAATTATTAAGAAATGTTACGTAGTTTATAGTCATATTGATTATGGCGTTAATCATCGTTGAATCACCGACTAAAGCACGAACTTTCAACCGGATCCTAAAAGGACAGGATTATTTTGTATTCGCGACCATGGGTCATATCCGCGACTTGCCGACAAAAACGATTGCCATCGATTACAAAAAAAGTTTCAAGCCGGAATATAATATCATCGGCAATAAAATAAAAGTCGTCGACCAACTGAAAAAGCTGGCGGAAAAAAATAATGAAATAATTCTGGCGACAGATCCCGACCGGGAAGGGGAATCGATTTCATACCATGTCGCTTATATTTTGGGTAAGATAAAGGAAAATTGGCCCGATTTGGAAATCACCGACAAAGCATTAAAAAGAATTGTTTTTCACGAAATCACGGCTTCAGCTTTGACTGAAGCGCTAAAAAATCCATCTGAGTTACGATTGGACCTAGTAAAAGCTCAGCAAACGAGACGAATACTGGATAGAATCGTCGGGTACGAACTGTCGCCTCTTCTGTGGAAAAAGACCGGAAAAAATTGGCTTTCGGCTGGACGAGTCCAGACGGTTGCTTTAAGGATAATCGTCGAACGGGAAAAGGAAATAAAAAAGTTTGCGCTTGAAACGTACTATCAAATATATGGAGATTTTACCGGGCTTACTGCCAAGCTCATCGCCAAAGATGATATTTTGTACGAACAAAAAACTTCACTTAAACTTTTTTCAGGGGAATACACGTTTACCAAAACTACGATCGATAAAAAATCTCTTGAGGCGATAAAAGTTGACCTAATCGGTCAAGCCTATTCTGTCGAAGACATTCAGGAGACTTCGCAAAAAAGGTATCCGCCACCGCCTTTTACGACATCTCTTTTACAGCAAGACGCCTTTTACAAATACGGTTTCAGTTCGAAAATGACAATGAGGCTAGCTCAGGATCTATACGAAAGGGGCCTCATCACATATCACCGAACCGATTCATTTAATCTGTCTTCGGCGTTCGTTTTCAGGGCCAAAGACTACATAACCGCAACTTTTGGTGAAAAATATGCTTTGGAAAAACCCCGCGGCTTCAAAACTAAATCCAAAATGGCCCAAGAAGCACATGAGGCGATAAGACCAACAAAACTCGAGCCTAAAGTGTCCGGCAAGAGCGAACTTTCGAGTAATCATGTCAAGCTCTACACGCTGATTTTCAATCGGGCGGTTGCATCTCAAATGAAAGAAGCTGATATAAACAATGTCAAAATATCTATCAGAAGTACAAAAAATTATCTTTTTGTTTCGGAGACCGAACAAATTATTTTTGATGGATTTTTTAAGCTCCTTAACCCAGCATTTGTCAAGACTCGGCAGGCCAAACCGAATTTTGTAAAAAGTCAGAAACTGACGCTGACAAGTCTAAGAGACGAGGAACTTCAAACAAAATCGCCGCCGAGGTTCAATGAAGCGTCTTTGATTAGAATTCTTGAAGAAAAAGGTATTGGCAGGCCGTCGACTTATGCCCCGATAATATCTCTCATTCAACAAAAAAATTATGTTGAAAAGGACGGCCGGTACTTTGTCCCGACCAATCTCGGAACGACTATTTGCGATTATTTGTCAAAAAGTTTTCCAAAAATTTTCGACCTTGATTTTACCGCTCAAATGGAAGAGAGGCTAGATGAAATCGCCGAAAATAAAAACAATTTTATCGGTGTATTAAAAGATTTTTACGAACCATTTGAGATTAATTTAAACGAAAAAAAACTTGACGATTCGCCAATAAACGTCGAGGACAAAATAGAAGGCAAATGTCCACAATGCGGAGGGAATCTTGTAACCAGATTTTCCCGCTATGGCAAATTTATCGCTTGCAGCAATTATCCAAAATGTAAATACACCAAATCGATTTTGAAGACTGTCAAAGGAAAGAAATGTCCAAAGTGCGGTGGAGAAATTGTTGTCCGTTACAGCAAAAACAAAAAAAGATTTTATGGTTGCAGCAATTATCCCAAGTGTAATTTTTCAGCATGGAGACTGGCCGATATCAAGTAAATATTTTCGAGTGGTATTTTCTAAGCAAAATTGTTAAACTTTTAACTTGTAAATCTTAATATGAAATATATATTCGTATCAGGAGGCGTGATTTCCGGCATCGGTAAAGGGATTACCGTCGCCTCTATAGCCTTCCTTCTTAAAAACTCCGGTTTTAAAGTGACCCCGATAAAGTTTGAGAATTATCTCAATATGGACGCCGGTACCATCAATCCAATCGAACATGGAGATCCTTTCCTTTGCGAAGACGGTACCGAAGCCGACATGGATATCGGGACATACGAAAAGTTTCTTGACGAGGAAATGGGAAGTGATAATTTTGTCACTATAGGTCAGATCTATAAAACGGTCATCGATAAGGAAAGAAGATTCGAATACAACGGTGAAGATGTCGAAGCAATTCCCCATATCACAAATGAGATAATTCATCGAATCAATACTCTTGGGAAGAAAAAAAATGCTGATATTGTCATTGTCGAACTTGGTGGAACGGCTGGAGAGTATCAAAACGTTTTTTATTATGAAGCCTCGAGAATTTTGACTCTCAAGCACCCGGGCGACGTTATCCATGTTCATGTTTCTTATGTCCCGACTCCAAAACATTTGGGCGAGCCAAAGACCAAGCCTACCCAACTTTCGGTCCGAACATTGAACACGATGGGTATTCAACCCGATTTTATAGTTGCCAGAAGCGAGCAATATTTGGACAAAAGGCGTCGCGATCGTTTTGCCCTTTTTTGTAATGTCCAACCGGACAACATCGTCTCTAATCCAGATGTCGAAACCCCATACGAAGTCCCTTTGGTTTTGGAAAAGCAGCAGTTTGCTGAAAAGATTCTTGCTAAGCTAAATTTACCGATAAGGCATCCAAAATTGTCTCTATGGGAAAAATTCATAGAGGATGTCAAGGTAAAAAAGAATGCCAGCATCGAAATAGCGATAGTAGGAAAATATTTCGGCACTGGCGATTATCAACTTCGGGATTCGTATGCAGCTCTTTTTGATGCTTTAGACCATGCAGCCTGGAAACAAGGTTATAATCTGAATATTCGTTGGATTAACGCCGAAAAAGTTGAAAAGGACGGCGTGAATATCATCGGTCGACCCCAAGGAATCATCGTTCCGATAGGTTGGGGCGAAAGGGGAGTGGAAGGTATGATTGCGTCGGCAAAATATGCCCGGGAGAAAAAAATTCCCTATCTTGGACTGTGTTACGGGATGCAGATCGGTTCTATTGAATTTGCCAGAAACGTTGTCGGTTTAAAAGATGCCAACAGCACCGAAGTCGATCCGAAAGCAAAATCGGCGATAATCCACGATATTCCCTTTGACCCAAAATATCAAAGGATAAAAGGTGATGGAACTAGTATGAGACTTGGCGCATATGATTGTGTGATAAAACCGGGCACTTTGGTCGACGCAATATATACGAAATCAAAAACTTTCAAAGACGCCAAGAAGAAAATTACTTCCGAACGCCATCGTCATCGTTTTGAATTCAACAATAAATATAGAAAACTACTTGAATCGAAAGGGTTAGTCATATCGGGTACAAGTCCTGACAATTTTTTTGTCGAGATGGTGGAACTTCCGAGCAATGTCCATCCGTTTTACCTTGGGACGCAAGGGCATCCGGAGTATAAAAGCAGGCCTCTTTCTCCACACCCGATATTTTTGGCATTTCTGGACGCTTGCAACGAAAATCCCAAACCCTAAACATATTTAAATATGTTATAATTGTCAAATGGCAAATTCATTTAAATATAAAGATACGGAATATAAGGTCGGCGATACCCTGACCGTAAATTACAAGATCAAGGAAGGCGACAAGGAAAGAATGCAGGCTTTTAAGGGGATTCTTTTGAAAATAAAGGGTGACAGCGACAAGACTCGTATGTTCACTATCAGAAAAAATACCCGCTCAGGAATCAGTGTCGAAAGGATTATTCCGGCGATGTCGCCATATATCGAGAGTATCAAACTCGACAAGAAATCCAATTTCCAAAAAGCCAAGCTTTACTTTATTAGAGACCTTTCTGATCAACAGCTCAAATCGGAGCTTTATCAGGTAAAGAAAACTGTTCATAAAAGCCGGAAGACTAAAACTAAAGCCGCAAAATGAGCCTATACGGTATTGTTTTTGGAAAGCAAGGTGAAAATGAAGCTGCAAACTACCTTCGTGAAAAAGGGTTTGATATTGTCGCCAAAAACTTCAGGTCAAAATTCGGGGAAATCGATATCGTGGCTAAAAAGAAAGACTGCCTGTATTTTGTCGAGGTTAAGACAAGATCAAACTCAAAAAGAGGCTTACCTTATGAAGCCGTTAATAAACGAAAAATATTTCATATGAGGCAATCCGCCCAATATTTTTTATTGAAAAACAAATATAAAAGCTATAAACTGAAGTTAAGCGTCGTCTCGATATTGAAATCGGAGCACAGAATAGATTTTTTCGATAATATAAGTTTATAAATATAGAAAGGTGGTGATAAACTTGATAGGACTAGTCAATAGTATTTTGGTCGATTTTTTCCAAAAATTGGGATCCTATTTGCCAAATCTGTTGGGAGGTCTCATCATCCTCATTATCGGGCTGCTTATTGGTGGTATCGTGAAGCATATAATCATGTCGCTATTGAATTTCGTCAAAGTGGAAAATTTATTTGAAAAAGCAAAGTTATTTAAGAAAGCCGAAGTTAAAGTCTGGGAAGAAGTATTGACGGAAATATTGAAATGGACATTGATAATCGTTTTCTTGATACCGGCTCTTGACGTCTGGGGACTGTCACGAGCAACAATCTTCCTAAATCAATTCCTTCTTTATTTACCGAATGTCATCGTTGCCGTGGTCATCGGTTTTGTCGGACTTTTGAGCGCCAATCTTGGAAGCGATTTGGTAAGCCATAGCGTAAAAAGCCTTGGCACCAATTCCGCCAACAGCCTAGCCGTTTTTACCAAATGGGCTGTGACATTTTTTACCGTATTGGTAGTTCTGAACCAGCTTGGAGTGGCTCAAGACCTGATAAGAATCCTGTTTACCGGAATAGTGGCGATGTTGGCCTTGGCCGGAGGACTGGCTTTTGGTCTTGGAGGGCGTGATATGGCAAAGGAGATATTGGAAGAACTAAAAAACAAGCTAAAATAATGTAAAAAGTTTGTAAGATACAATAATAGCTTATATTAAAGCTATTATTGTTGTGGTAAAATAGAATCTAAATTACCAAAATCAAATAGCCGGGGTGGCGGAACTGGTATACGCGCAGGACTTAAAATCCTGTGGCTCTAAAAGCCTTATGGGTCCGAGTCCCATTCCCGGCACAAAAAGTTGCCTGCTTAACTCAGCGGTAGAGTAGCTGTTTTGTAAACAGCAAGTCCGCGGTTCAAATCCGCGAGCAGGCTCAACTGTCCGTTCGCGAACGGACAACGAATTATGAGTGATTACGGACAGTTAGTGCCGAGCAAAGCTCGGCCTCTAGGGGTAACTGAGGCCATAGTTCAACGGATAGAATAAGTCCCTTCTAAGGACTGGATCACAGTTCGATTCTGTGTGGCCTCACCAAAAAATTTATTTAGGGAATATTAATGATTCCGGAAGCGAGTAATACACTTGCTGTACAGGCGATAAGCGCAAAAGCCCCGATTCCCAGCAGAATCAATCTTCTTTTGATTACAGTCTGTTCCAAAGAAGTCCTGGAACTATCATTTTTTTTGGCCATTTTTTTAGCGCCGCCCTTCGCTTCCAAAACATCCCACTTTATGTATTTATATTGATCTTTATTTTTCCACATATCGCCGTTTTACTCGACTTTTAATATTCTATAGTTTATTTCGCCTTTTGGAGTTTTGACCGTAATTTGATCATTGACTCCTTTCCCTATAAGAGCTTTGCCGACGGGGGAGTAATAGGAAATTTTTCCTTTCATGACGTCGGCTTCGATATCGTTGACTATTTGGTAGACGACTTCGCCTTTTTCGTTATTCAGAGTGACGAAACACCCGACAGCAACTCTTCCGTCAAACTTTTCTTCATATACATACGCGTTTTCAAGGGTCTTTTTGAGGAAACGGAGACGACTGTCTAGCGAAGACAATTTGGATCGAGCCACTTTGTAAGCGGCATTTTCTGAAAGATCACCCATCTCGCGGGCAGTTTTTAAATTCGATACGGCTTCTATTCTCTTCTTCTCAAGATCGGCAAGTTCCTCGGTAAGTTTTTTATAACCCAGTCGGGTAAAAGGACGCTTCATTAGAAAATTATAGTCAATTTCTTAATCATTACTATGAGATTTTCGCTTATTTTTTGGAGTTACTAGTTGGTAGACGTCGAAATTATGAGTATCAGGCGTCGAAGTTCTAAGCGCGCTTGCAATAAGAGTACCAAGCGTGATAATAAATGGTACAATTCCTGCCGCAAGACTTTCGACTGTGTGAGCATTAAAGTTTTGCGCTACAGTCGAGAGTAGGAAATTCATCGTGTCCCCATTTACGTTTGAAGTAAGATTCAAAAAATTAGGATTTCTAAAAAGAATATCTGCGGTTTCACCGGCCAATCCAGCGAGGAATCCAAAAGCGGTTCCGTAGAGAACATTTTCTCGCAATACTCTTGCGTTATTGGCCCTTTGTCGTTTTTTTAGTTGTTCCATAGCTGGAAAATTATAACACATATAACCCTATAGTCAATTGTTAAAGGTATTTAAATGATACTAATATATCAAAATACAGCCATATATGTAGACCCTATAGCTTGTTATATAAGCCTATATGTTATATAATACATAGTATTATGGCCCCGAACTTAACTGCCGGTTTATTTGTCGAGGAGAAGATCCAATCTGAAGCTACCGATGGTAATCCTGATTACCGTGAAATTCATAAAGCCTTGCAAGTGAATAATGTTGAATCACGCAGCGTTTTGGACAATAAAGCTCGGTGGCAGCAGCAAATAGCCGCACTCGGATTAACCGTTGTTGGATTTGGTTGTTTATCTATCACAGTTTTAACTAACGAAGTGTTCCATTGGGTACCTCCTGCTTTGATAAATTTGTTCGTAAATAAGTAATTCCACCGCTGAGGTGTCAAACGATCCTCTGTCATGACTAAAAATTGCCAGTTGCAAGCAGTTGAATTTACGGTGACCCACAGGTGACCGCAGCCGAACCGAACCTGAGGATAATCGTTCAAGAAATGATAGATTTGTATCGCAGCTTCGGAGAAAATAAGCAATTCCTTCAATCTTACTCCGTTTAGGGATTCAAACCAGCGGTTTTTAACTTAGAAGAGTTAATACTTCAATAATTTTATCTTCAAAAAATTGCACTATTTTTAACTTTTCATCTAATGAGTCTATTTCATCATACGAAGGATTCGTTTTTTCTTTTGAACCAGGTTCTTTACCATTAAGTTTTGCTTCTAGTTGAAGAACAATATCATTCAATTTTGAAGCTAATTCTTGATTACCATTCCTTTGTGCTAACTCTCTTAAATATTCTATACGCACATTTACGAGTGAAAGTTTACTTTCCTTAAATTGATTATTCGTACTGTAAAAAGACCAGTAAGCCTGGGCTAATTCTGGATCTTCTTGATACAAACGTATATTAACTTCAGTACGCTTAGGTTCTCTTCCATTTTTGTGGTTACTTCCAAATTTATCACCGACAGGCAAACAATCTAAAAAAGATGTAATTACTTTAAGACTTTTTTCAGAACTTTGTTGACCATTTGGTCCGAGTGCATGAACCAAAGCGTCAAATGTTATAGACGGAATTGGAAGGTTTCGTTTCTCAAAAACAACAAGGCCTAACTCTGATTTTAAATAATCCATAACTGATGCGAATTTATCTTCAGGAAGATTTGCTGGATAAAACTTTCTTAGAACGCTATATTCTTCAAGTGCCATTTGTTGTTATATTATATATTACTTTATCAATATTCAATTTGAATGAAGGAGAATAGAGCCTTTTGGTGATCCAATCGTAACCGCAACCAAACCAAAGCTGAGGTTAATTATTTAAGAAATGATTAATTGGTATAGTAGCTTCAAAGATAACAAACAATTCGTTCAGTTATACTCCGATTAGGTATTTAAACCAATGTTATAATGTTGTTTATGACACTAGGAAAAGTTATTTACGAAGGCAAAACTAAAAAAGGGAATGAAATACTTATTCGCTATCCTGTTGAATCCGATATCGAAAGTGCGATGAACTTTATTAACACGGTTTCAAACGAACAAACCTTTATTACCTTTCAAGGTCAACAAATGACATTAGAGGAAGAAAAAAAGTACATGCTGCCATTTCTAGATAAAATTAAAAAAGGTATTTCTCTTAAATTATTTGTTTTTAAAGAAAATGAACTTATTGGTACTTCAGATATTACTCCACAAGAAAGAACTTCAGATCATGTCGGAACCTTTGGTTTAATAATAAAAAAAGAGTATCGAGGAGAGGGAATAGGAAAGCTTTTAATGGAGCTTACATTAAAAGAAGCAAAAAGACTCAAAAATATAAATATAATTCATTTAGGAGTATTTGGAGATAATGAACTCGCCTTTAATTTGTATAAAAAAATGGGATTTGTGGTCTATGGAAGTCTTCCAAAGGGAGTAAAACACAAAGATCATTACGATAGCCATATTATGATGTATAAGTTAAATAATTAAAATGAGCGAAGGAGGCGAAGTTGGAATTATTGGAAAAGTGAAAACTTTAAAAGAACTGCCTAAAAAGACTGCAATTGCGTTAGCAAAAAAATATCCTCGTCAAGTTTACATGGTTCAGAAAACGCTTCAAGAAAATCCTCGTGCTCCAGTATTACTATCTTCAATAAGTTTAGTGTGGAGTGGTGCTAACTTAATCAATCACTTTACTCCTGAAGGTCTTGCTTTCTTTTTAGCTTCATCTTATGGTTTGAAAGAAGGTGTTAAATTAACAAAGCAACTGTTACAAAGAAATAAAACTAATGCCGAAGTATTAGCTCAATTGAATAATCCAGAGTCAGAGTTAGGTAAGAGAATTAGAAAAGCAATGCAAGAAAGTCAAATAAAAGAAGATAATAAATAGCTTGTTATAAAGCTCTTTGTGACCCACAGGTGACCGCAACCGAACCGAGGTTGAGGCTGATTGTGGAAGAAGTGCTTGGTTGGTATTCTAGCTTCGGACAAGATAAGGTTTTCCTTCAATCAATCTACGCCTAGGTATTCAAACCATATTGAAATATATGTGGTCTTATAGTATAATGGGGCCATGTCAGGCGATAATCCTAAATTCTACGAAGGTACGCTTGTCGGTGAGGTTAACGACTTAATTAAGGTATATCCAGATGTATTTAGCGGTGCATTCTGGGGTCTTGCAAAGCCAGCCCTACTTCATCCTAACGCTGAAACAGAGATTGAAAATGGACATTATCTACATTTAGGGAAGGTTGCACGTTTAGATTCATCCGTGAGCATGCAGCGACAACTTCTTGCATGGCTGTTTGAACATAATGAGGCACTTGCAGAAGAATTTGGCATGGTTGGCAAAGATGATGAAATGTACGCAGAGGGCGATATTAAAACACTCCAGAAGTTCCCAGACTTATTACCTACATTATTAAGTAATGTGAAAGGGCTAGAAATTCCTCCTGCTAACTCAGCTGACATATCATCACAAACATATAATCCAAATGATCCAAGAACACGTGCCTTTTCGAGTGAACAACTATCCTTTATTGAACAGCAGGACTTAAGAGGTGGATCAAATGTAGCCCCTAATGCAATTGCAGCTGCACTCTTGGGACTTGCACTGCGCCATGAAATGCCAGTATATTATTCCTACACAAGACCGTCTACTCATACCGCATACATATATGGGGGGGAAGAAAAAGTTATGAGAACACCGCATCATATCTTACTTCCTACACAGCCACCAGTAGTCTTCGATGTTTCAGCACGATCCGGAAGGATAGTCCGAAGAAATACAAAATAAACAGTTAACCTTCTGTGTTACTCCAAAGGTGATCCCGTGGGGATGGTTCGACAAGCTCACCATAAACCCAAAAAATTACCTTCAACAATCTCAGGGTTTCCTACTTAGTTTCTTAAGTAGTTCAATATTACCAGATATCAACGCTTTCTTTTTTGCGATCGTCCAACCCTTAATTTGTTTTTCTCATCTTTCAGCAAGCGTTCTTAACGGATATTCTTCTTTATAGACTAATTTAATTTTATTAAATTCTTTGGTGGCAATATTTTCCTTATGGGAATGTGATTTGAATCTGCTGTCTAGATTGCGCGTTAGTCCTACATAATAGGATTTACTATCGCAAAAAAGGATATAAACATACCACCTCATGTTTTCAGTATACTCTTAGGTTATGAAAACCCTGAGCTTGTCGAAGGGTGACCCCAGGGATTCGGAATTGGAACCAAATCTATTCTGATTTATTCAAGTTTTATAACGGGCTAGGCTTAGCCTAAAAACGAAGCCGAAGTTATCTCCCTCTAGAATATGGAACATAGAAAGTGTAAAATTCGTCATATGGATTCTCAATTCTTCTTTACTAGCCAGGTCAACGAAGCTAACGTAATTTACACTATAAATGCGATAAAAGATTCTTATTATAATGGAGCTACAAAACTGAATCTATATATATCTTCTCCAGGAGGTGATATCGTATCTGGATTTAGGTTATTTGATTTTCTAAAGAGTATTCCCATGGAAGTGAATACGATAGGATTTGGACTAGTCGCTTCTTCAGCGGTTACAATTTTTTTAGCAGGTGTTAAAAGAAAATGCACTAGAAGTAGCACGTTTTTTTTGCATGAAGGCAATTACACAAATTCATTTCAACAAACTCATCACAAAATATTATCGGAAATTGCAAAAATAGCTAAGCACGATTTAGATAAAACTATTGATATTATTACTTCAGTTACAGGTAAGCAAAAAAATAAAATTGTAAAATATTTGGAAGAGAGTAGCATTTTAAATGCAACTCAAGCTAAAAGTTTAAACATCGTCCATGACATTATTACCGAACTCCCACTATTAAGAAACAATCAAGTACCAAGTCCCCAAACGCCACCGCCTGCTAGTCAAACACAAGTACCCCCTACTATTCCTAATCCACCTAATCAACCTGGTGTTCCTGGTGGATTATATCAGTAAACGTCGTAAATAAATCTATTTTACAGCGGACTTAGCTTAGTTTTAGGACAAAGTCAAAATTTTGTCCCTTTGGAGTAAGGAACGTTAAAAATAGTACAATAAGACATGGTAAAACGTGAGGTTTTTAAGAGGGTAGCGAAAAAAAAATTAAACGCTGCTAAAATCTTATATTCTGCAGGCGATTTTGATACAGCTGGGTATTTGTTGGGATATGTCGTTGAATGTTCTATTAAAGCGCTTATTTGTAAAACATTAAAATTGGATGAGTATCCAGATACAGGAAGACATCACGATGTTTTCGCAAGTCATGATTTTGACCGTTTAATTTTATTATCTGGGTATTCAAAAGATATAGATTTAAATGCTAACGAAGACCTTTTTAATAATTGGTCAATTTTAACTAAAGATTGGAAACCTGAAACAAGGTATAATGAAGGTGTGTATAGTGAGGCTTTGATAAAAGATAAAATTACAGCATTAGAAGAACCAAATAATGGTTTTCTTTTTTGGATTAAAAAAAGGTGGTAAAAATGGAAAATAACATAATTACGAAATTTAAAACAATTTATTTACAGGTTAAAAAGGAGAAGGGACCTTGTAATTTGTTTATGGTTTTAAAAATGGACGAATATACCGATAAATGGTCTATAATAATTTCAGCGAATTGGATAACTCAAGAAAATAAAAAGGAAGTTTTTCAATATATAGTCGGTTTATTAAAAAATAATCTCACTCCTGAAGAAACATCAACTATT
>JAJYIX010000014.1 GCA_021789865.1 bacterium | reverse complement strand
TCCAGTATCGGAAAGAGTCTGGTCAGTTCCTTTTCCGTAAATACTTTGCCACGATTATCGCAGTAATCGTAAATAGCGACGACTGAAATCCCGAGTTTTCTCGGATCGGAAAAATCCCGATAAGTGTACTTGGTTTCAAGATCGAGGACGACCGGGAATTTTTTCATAATCAATTGGTTTTTTTCTGGTTATCTGTTTCCTTAAATATTTCTATCTCCAGAACCGGATTTTGTCTCGTGAATTTGTTTTGATAGAGGTTGATCTTATTCAAATCCTGTTGATATTTATGGTAAAGATCATCAAAGATCTTGGTAAAAATTTGTTTGTTCTTAAATGACAGTTTTGGATATTCTTTCTGAAAAAATTCGTCCAATTTGCCCAAACTCCAAAGTGTCTCCAGGAATTTCTGATTCCTTAAATTCACCTCCGTTAAATTACCTTGAAGCGGTTTTACTTTGAACCGCATCATTTGGATTTCTTCGTACATTCGACCCGGGGTCGGTTTGTTTTTAACAAACGACTGGAAGATGGAAACCAGCCTCAATACATCTTGATTTGTTTTCTTCCTCATAGGGTATAATTATGATATGTTACGAAAAAAATTACAAGAACAACAGATTGCCGCTTTAAAATCGCAAGATAAGGAGAGATTGTCGGTCATTAGGATGTTGATTTCGGAAATCAAGAACAAGGAGATTGAAAAAAAAGCTGAGTTGGATGATGAAGAAGTCATTGCGGTTCTTAAAAAATTTTCCAAAGAACTCAAGGAATCAATCGAAGCGTTTACCAAAGGCGGCCGAGCCGATTTGGCTGAAAAAAGTCAGAAAGAATTGGCGGTCGTTTCGTCGTACCTGCCTCCGGAGATATCCGACGACGAACTCAAAAAAGAAATCGAATCCCTTATCGCGGCAAATAAAACAATTTTTGACAGTAATAAAAAAGCCCTCATCGGAATTTGTATGAAAAATCTCAAGTCGAAGGCCGATTCCTCACGCATAATGAAAATGCTTTCCACTTACATATCATAAAAACGGCTGGTAGTATAATTTGGGTATGAAGAATCTTAGAAATATCGTTTTGGTCGGGCTTCTAATATTTTTGTTCTTTTCTTTGATCAAAAACCTCTTTGATTATCAAAGCAAATTGTCTTTTTACCAAAGCTATAAAGACAATTATGAAGCAGAAAAAAAGGAAAACATCGAACTGAAAACCCAGATCGTGAAGAAAAATAGTGTCAACGAAGTGGAAAAAACTATCAGAAACGATTTGAACCTGCTCCGTCCGAACGAAGTCGCCATCATCATCCCCTCTCCGACTCCAGAACCCAATTTACTGACTCCTACTCCCGAACCCCCCTACCTGAAGTGGTGGAGACTTTTTTTTAGATAATCGTCTACGGCTCCTTGCGATGACACCGGGCGTTTTTTTCATGATATAATTGATTTGTTCATTGAAAATACGGGGTAGTGTACGGTTGCACAGGAGGCTCATAATCTCCTAGATCGTGGTTCGACTCCCGACCCCGTAACACGGAATCGGTTTTCCGGTTAACGGGTTTATCGGTTAATAGGTCTGTTGGCTCGTTAACCCATTAACAAACTCAAATAATGAATAATTTTTTACTTTCCGTCATCGTTCCTGTCTACAACGAAGAAAGCAATATATCTCCTTTTTTGAAAAGGCTTCTGCCGGTTATAAAAAAATACCAATATGAACTCGTTTTTGTTGATGACGGTTCCACCGATGAAACTTTGGCAATTCTTAAAAAGGAAGCCGTTAGAAATGAGAGACTAAAACTAATTTCTTTTTCAAGAAATTTTGGCCACCAATCGGCTCTGACGGCCGGATACGAAAATTGCCTTGGACAGGCAGTTGTCACTATCGACGCCGATCTTCAAGACCCTCCAGAATTGATAGACAAAATGATTCAATTTTGGCAAAAAGGATATCGGGTAGTCTATGCCAAACGGGGTAAAAGATGGGGAGAAAATTATTTTAAAAAAACCACCGCTTCGCTATTTTACAAACTAATTAACGCCCTGTCGGATGTCCCAATTCCTCAGGAAGTCGGTGATTTTAGACTTCTGGACAGAAAAGTCGTCGATTATCTTAATCGTCTTCCCGAACATTCCCGCTTTTTAAGAGGTCTGGTCGCTTGGGGTAATTTTCCGTCCAAAGACATTGTCTTCGAAAGGAATGAACGCTTCTCCGGTAAAACTCATTACCCTTTGTCGAAAATGGTCAATCTCGCTCTGGACGGTATCACCTCTTTCTCGATCAAGCCATTACGGATGGCGACTTATTTTGGAACCGCCTCCGGTATTTTGGGATTTTTAGGGATCATCTACGAACTGACTAGAAAAATTATTTCTCCGCAAAGTTTTGTCATCGGCTGGACCGGACTATTCACCGCCGTCATGTTTATGGGGGGAATCCAACTTATAACTATCGGAATAATCGGCGAATACGTCGGAAAAATTTATCAGGAGATCCAAAAAAGGCCGAGATTTATGATCAAAGAAAAAATTAATTTTTAAAATGAAATACGTTGGCATTGCGCTTATCGCCATCGGCTTCGCTTTATTGATCTTTGTCCTTTATAACTTCATAAAAAGCCAAAATAAATTTGCGTCTCCGGTACCCCAGGACCAAGGGGTAAAAGTGATATTCGTGACCCCGCCAAATAAATAAATCTTAAACACTAAATCTCAAATTACAATTGGACCCTGGGGAACAATCCTCAAATCCCGAAATAAGTTGGGATTTGGAATCCAATTTTATGGCGCCGGCGAGACCTCAAGATTGAAGTTGAAAAGGCTGTTGGAGTTGCCACCCAAAAATAGTACTCCGATTATTTTTATGATGAGATAAGCGCTGACAAAGATGATAAATCCCATAAGAGCCAACCTCAACGTTCCCTGGGCTTTCTTGACTTTTTCGGCGTTCCCAAAAGATGTAAGATAATTAAAACCTCCGACAATAAACATGATAAATAAGATGAGGACGATAAAAGCGGAAGACATCGTCACGATGTTTCCATAAACGACCTCAAGGCATTTCAAAGTCGGTACGCCGTCGACGACGCAACTGCCCCATGGCTGAATTGTTTGGGCATAGACTGCAAAAGGAGAGGTTAACAGATTCATTGTTTTTTATAGGTAATCAATTAATGGATCAGCTGCGGAAACTGAATCGGTTGGGTAATTCCGAGCCCCAGATTGAATATCTTTTCAATAAGTCCGACTATCGCCAAGACTGCAAATATGAGAATGATACCGATGATGGCGGCCTGGATTTTTTCCCTTGCTTTGTCGACATTTTCCTTGTTGCCTCCGGATGTGATCCAAGCCATTGCCCCCAGTAAAAGATATAGAAGGGCGATGAGTCCGGCGACGATAAAAAAGAATCTGATTGCGAAAGTCATGACATCGGAAAATGACGGAATCGTGAACCCTAAAGCAACCGGAGCGGAAGCAATATTCGGGAGCGGATTATCGGCTAAAAGAGTGCTTAGTATTATCATATACCGATAATCATAGATAATTTTTTTTACATTGTCAACATCAAGAAGGCTCAGTAGTCGCTTGCTCGATACTGCAGGGCTTCCGCGATATGGGAGGTTTCTATTCTGTCATTTTTTCCGAGATCGGAGATAGTCTGGGCGACTTTTATTGTTTTAAAATAGCTTCGGGCAGAAAGTGACAATCGGGAAATCGCCGTTTTAAGAAGATTTCCGGCTTCGAGGGTCATGTGACAATAATTTTTGATATCGGCCGGGGTCATCTGTGAGTTGGTCAGAATGCCGGCTTTTTTCAGGCGCATTTTTTGCTTTTCAAAAGCGCTTTCGACTCGGGCGCCGATCGTCCGGCTTGGCTCACCCAACCTGTCATCGGCCAACTTGCTTTCCTCGACCGGAGCGACGTCGATATTTATGTCAATTCTGTCCAAAAGTGGTCCGGATAATTTTTTTCGATATTTCAAGACGGCGCCGGGAAGACAATGACAGGCTTTTTTCGGATGACCCAGGTATCCGCATGGACATGGATTTGAAGCCGCCAAAAGGACGAAACGGCAAGGAAAAATCAGGTTTGACCTGGCTCTCGATATCAAGACTTCACCGTCCTCCAATGGTTGTCTTAGAGCTTCAAGGGTCGACCGGGAAAATTCGGGAAACTCGTCCAAAAAAAGCACTCCCCGGTGAGCCAATGATATTTCTCCCGGTTGAGGAATCGATCCACCGCCGATTAATCCGATTTTTGACGTCGTATGATGAGGGCTTCTAAAAGGACGATTGAAAACAAAAGACTGACCCTTCAAAAGACCGGCGGCCGAATAAATCTTGGTGACTTCCAGTATTTCCTGTTTTTCCAAAGGCGGTAGAATCGAGGGAAAAGCCCGCGATAAAAATGTTTTTCCCGTTCCCGGCGGACCTTTAAGGTGAATGTTATGAAAACCGGCCGCCGCCACTTCTAAACCTCTTTTAGCCGTTTCCTGGCCTCTGACTTCCTCGAAAAAAAACTGTTTTGCATTGTACGTTTTTTCGTGAATCGGTTTTTTTTCGAAAGGGGCGATTATTTTCGACCCATTGGCAAACAAAATGAGATCAACGAGCGTTGGCAGGGGAAAAACCTGTACTTCATCTACGAGTGACGTTTCCGGAGACGACGATGCCGGAACAAATAATCTTTTGACGTTTTTGTCACGTGCCAAAACGGCGATGGAGACTATCCCCAAAACATCACGAACGGTTCCTTCAAGCGAGAGTTCGCCGACAAATAGGCTATCCGTCAACATCTCACGGCCGATGACTCCGGAGGCGGCAAGTATTCCGACCGCGATCGGCAGGTCAAAGCTCGAGCCAACTTTGGGTATGTCGGCCGGGGCGAGGTTGACGGTGATTCGAGTGTCCGGCATGTCATAGCCGGCGTTGACAATGGCCGCCCGGACCCTTTCCTTGGCTTCATCAACCGATTTGTCCGGAAGACCGACGATATTAAAAGCGGGAAAACCTTTCGAGGCGACGTCCACTTCTACTTTTATCAACAGCGCGTCGATACCGATGGTCGCCGCCGATAAAACTTTGGCCAACATATGAAATTTGTAGTATTTGCCTACTTTATTGTCAATGGACTATATGCTACAAAATTAGTGGATTAGATTGTCACGACAATGCTTTTTTCATTAAGTAAATTACGGTTGACGAGGAAGAAAAAATATCTTAATATTTAATGCGCTATGGCAGTTACCCACATCGGAAAAGACGATTTTAAAACAAAAGTTCTCGACGACAAAGGCCTAGTATTCGTCGATTTTTACGCGCAGTGGTGCGGTCCTTGCAAGATGACTTCCCCGATCATTGATGAGCTTTCCCAAGAAATCAAAGACGTGAAGTTTTTTAAAGTCGACGTCGACGCCAATCAGGAATTGGCCGGAAATTATTCGATTTTTTCGATTCCGACTTTTATGATTTTCAAAGGCGGCCAACCGGTCAGCCAGTTCGTCGGCGCCCAGGGGAAAGAAGGATTCCTCCAAGAGATAAACAAGGTTAAAGCTTGATCTCTCAATTAATTTTTACGACTCTTATCACTTTGCCGTGAACGGTTTTTAAGGCCAAGTGGGCTCTTGCTAAAATGTAAACGGCGAAAGTCGCCAGCCATCTCAAAGACGAAGTAATTGGCGCGTGGAGACCGTTCACGACTTTGTCGTCAGATATCGGTAATTTTACGTTTTGATAGGAGGGAAATTTTGTCGACGAAACCGCCTGAAGACCCATTTTCTTCAGATCCGGCGGCAGTTCAATCGTTTCGGATCGTGGCGACACGAATCTTTCCACTTCCGCATCCGGAGTATGCTCAACGACTTCCTTTATCACCGGCATTTCCCCTACGGGACCGGTCTCTTTACCGAAGGAAGATGACTTGGGGTAATCGTTTTTTTTCTTCAACAAACTATCATCTAAGGGTGTCGAATTGCTGGCCATAAGGTGATTATACATCAAGCTTTGTGGCCATCTCGCGACTTTTTAAGAGGGCAAAACCGTAAAAAAATGAAAAACTATAAATAAAATCCGACAAAAGGGTGTTGCCAAAAAATGGCAGTCCCATGACGTAGGCTTCTATCAAGCCGGAAAAAGTTTTTGGGTAAAGTCCGCCGACATACCAAACGCCGAAATTGGTAACCAGAAAAAATATCACCGACGATAAAAAACTGGCCGCCGCCAACGAATACCATTTGGTTTGCTTGATAAAACTACCCATTATCGCGATGACGACAAAACTTATATATACAAAAAAAATCGTATTATGAAATCCTAAAAAGATGTCCGAGAGAACCATCGCGGCAAGGGGAATGACAACGGCGATTTTCTTACTGAACTTAGAGCCGGAGAAAAGCGCCAGCCCATCGATCGGAGCAAAATTTGGCGGATGCGGCAACAGTCGGGTCAACACCGCCAATATAACGATCAATCCGTAAGGGATGACTTTATGGACTTTCGACTTTACCGACTTTATAGACTTATTTAATAAGACTCTATTTTCCATACGATTTTATCTCCGTTCTGCAACTTGTAACTTCCAGCTCCGACGTCGGCCAACTTGCCGTTTACGTAAAATGCCCAATATTTTCTTTTGGATGCGTCGGCTGTCAATCCATCGATCGTGGTGACAAAGGCGTTGACGCCATTTCCCTGAAGACCCACCTTGGAATATTTTTCCAATAAATCCAAGGCCGTTTTTCCTTTTGATATTTGAGTCAAAAGTTCCCCGTTTTTAGTCGGCAAAACCAAATATATATAAATTTCCTTCGCCGAAGCTTCCGTTTTTTTTGTGACCTCCGGTTTTTTTAGATGATAGATCTCTATCCCGACGACGACCAGGAAAACCAGGAGGAATCCGACGATTAGCTTTTTTTTCATTTGTTAATTATAAAGTAATTTCCGTCCCGTTCCCGTACTTTCGCGCCAGGTCAAAAAATAGGTCGGAAAGTCTATTGAGATACCTGACGACCTCGGGATTTCTAGAGATTTTCACGCACGACCTTTCACTCCGACGGCAGATGGCCCGACAGATATGAAGCAAGGAAGACGTTTCGGTCCCTCCCGGAACAATAAATTTATTCAACCTCGGAAGACTGCTTCCTATTTTGTCCATCTCCTTCTCAAATTCCAGGATTTCTTTATCCAGATGGGAAAGATCGACTTTGGCCCCCGAAAGCCTGGCCATAATCTGGTAAAGGCTCCTTTGGATTTTTATCAGCAATCTCCTGTCGGCTTCTGCGGTTATTTTTACTATCGACAGTCCAACAAAACTTGTCAGTTCGTCGATAGTTCCGTACGTGTCGATGACGTCATCGGACTTGGAGACTCTTTTTCCTCCAAAAAGCGAAGTCATTCCGGTGTCGCCAGTACGAGTATAAATCGGCATATAAATTGCGTTAGATGGTTTTAAGGTATCGGTATTCCGATTTACCTTCAAACTTTAAAACCATGGAACTTGCGAACCTTATCAACATTCTGAATACCCGCAGCCGTAGCACTTTTTACAGCCTTCTTCGTGGACTAAGGTTGCTTCTCCGCACGACGGACAAAAGTCAAAAGAACCCTGGTTGGCCGCCGGTGACGCGATTAAAGTTGGCTGAGTCGTAGCCGTCACCAACTTTGGGGTCTCTTCGGACACGTCTTCATGATGGTTGGCGTCATGATTCGTTCCGTTTTCTTTTTCTTGTTTTTCCCCGCTGTTGAGTCCGTAATGCATGATCAAGACTTTGGCAACCGCATCGGGCAAGCTTCGTATTCTATCCTTCCCAAAACCAAAACTTCTCGCCCCGCCTATTCCCTTGAGTTGGTCGATTATCTCATTAACTCGCTCGGCTACCGGAAGATGTGAGGAAAATCTCAGGGCAACCGAAATCATTCTTCCCAGGCCCTCGGCCATCGCATAGACGTCGGTGCCGGCTTTGCCGACGGTAATAAACATTTCCAAAGGTTCTGGCGGATTGCCGCCGTTGGTGTTGAGAGTGATGAAAGCGACTCCGACCGGCGTTTGAATTTTATAAGTGGCTCCATGAACAACTACCGGGCGCGGTTTTATCGTATAACTAGGAATATTTTTGATCTCCTCCTTTTTCTTGTCATCTTTTCTCTCGAGGACCCCCGGCCTCGAACCGTCTCTCATGTATGTTATCCCCTTGCAGCCTAGTTTGTAAGCTAAAGTGTAAAGTCTTTTAACGTCGTCGACTGTATGGGTATTTGGGGCATTGACGGTCTTTGAAATCGAGGCGTCGACATATTTTTGGATGGCGGCCTGGACTTTTACGTGGTCTTCGGGAGTTAGCTCGTTGGCCGAAACGAACCATTCCGGCTTAGTCAGCTGCCCTTCTTTAACGTCTTTTTCGTGTTTGGCGTACCATGAATCATAAAGATGGTGACGGATGACATGTGTACCAAGTCTGTCCTTCCTTATAAATTCAAACTCAAAAACCGGCTCGATCCCGGAGGTTGTGTCGGCCATCAATGACGTTGAACCGGTCGGTGCCTGCATCAAAAGAAGCGAGTTCCTGATGCCTTTTTTCTTTATCGACTGACGGGCTTTTTCGTCGACCTGTTTAACGAATTTTCCTTCCAAAAATAACTTCCGGTCGAATTTGGCAAAACTGCCCTTTTCGTGGGCATATTCTGAAGATGCCAAGTACGCCTCATCCCTTATGAGTTTATATACCTTGTCTATAAATTCCAGCGATTCGGGTGAACCGTATCTGATATGAAGTTTAATCAAGGCGTCGCCAAGGCCCATCGTCCCAAGACCAATTCGCCTCTCTCCTTCAAGTTGGGTCTTTTTTATTCCCGGAAAAACGTATGGATCCATGTCGACGACGTTATCTTGAAAACGGACCGCTATCTTGACGATTTTTTTAAGAGCGGCAAAATCAAAATCTCCCTTTTTATCGATGTCGTCGCCTTTCACGAGCGCCGAAAGATTTATAGAACCGAGATTGCATACCCCCCAGGCCGGGAGACCTTCTTCGCCGCACGGGTTGACGCAAATGATTTTATTCCAGTAGTAGTTATTGTAATATTTATTATACCTCTCCATGAAGACGACTCCAGGCTCGGCGCTTCTCCAAGCGGCATCAGCGACCATATCCCAAATTTTCCTCGCCTTGACGATTTTATGAACGATGATTTTTTTACCCATTTTTTTCCAAGCATCCAGATCCCCGGTCCATTTCGTATCATATTCTGGATCCTTAACATCCGGAAAGACCAAAGGCCAATCGCCATCTTTTTCAACCGCATCCATAAAGCTGTCAGAAACATTTATAGATAGATTGGCGCCGTTTATCCTGCTTAAATCTTGTTTGACCGTGATAAATTCTTCAATGTCCGGGTGCCAGTCCCAAAGCATGAGCATCAACGCTCCCCTTCTTGTTCCGCCTTGTTGGATAATATCTTTTGTCGCGACCGAAAAAAGTTCGGCCCAGTTACAAGGACCCGAAGAGAATCCATTGACTTTGTTGACACGGGTGCCCCGCGGTCTTAAAGAAGAAAGATTGATCCCAACGCCGCCGCCACGGGCCATGATTTCGACCATTTGCCTTAATGTTTCCAAAATTCCTCCCCGAGAATCGGCTGGTGATGGAATGACGAAACAATTATAAAAAGAAACGGCATAGCCCGTACCGGCTCCGGACAGGATTCTTCCGCCCGGAACGTATTTGAAGTCCTTAAGAATTGAATAAAATTCTTTTTCCCATTTTTGTTGTTTAGTTTTCTTTTCGACCGTCGAAACTGCCTTAGCGATTCTTTTCCACATCTCTTCGGGTTTTTTTTCGAGCGCCTTTCCCGCTTTGTCTTTCAATGAGTATCTATCCAAGAACACCTTTTCCGAAATCCCTGTCAGTTTCATAATTTGTGTTAGATGTTAGGAGCTATACGACGGTTTTTTTGCCGTCCGGCTCCCAACTAATAACTCATAATAATCATGATAATTTCTTTAGCTCTTTTTCGAAATCATCCAGGTCGACGAATCTTCTAAAAACGCTCGCGAATCTTATGTAGGCTACCTTATCCAACTTCTTCAAATGTTTTGCGACCAGAGTTCCTATTTTACTACTTTCTATTTCGGTTTTGTCTTCCTGTTTCAGCTCCGCTTCAGTCTTGTCGATTATGCTTTCTATCTCCGCAGCCGAAATAGTTGTCTTTTCGCTGCATTTAAAAAGACCGGTTCGAAGCTTGTCGCGGGAAAACCTCTCTCTTCGCCCGTCTCTTTTGATGACCATAATAGGAAACTCTTCGACCTTCTCGTAAGTCGTAAATCTCTTGCCGCACTTCAAACAAACGCGTCGGCGTCTGACGGTCGAACCATCATCGGAGACCCTCGTTTCGATGACCTCCGTGTCGCTGTTTTTACAAAATACGCAAAACATCCTTAATCAAATTCAAAATTTAAAAAACAAATATCAAAATGAATAATCAATCTCATTTTGGTATTCGGTATTTGATATTTATTTCTAGTGTCCTTGTAAAATTTAGTACACCATAGGTAGCATTGCAAGATGTCAAAATATATCAAAACCCCATCATTTTTTTATAGGTTAATTTTTAGCTTCAAAAACTTTTTTTCGATCGGACCCTCACCTTTATCGTGAACTTATTTGACCAAAACATCGTGGATAACCTGTTATATTGGTATAAGACGATATGGTAATCGGTCTGGTTTTTCCGAAGTTCTGCCTCGGGTGCGGGTATCTGGGATTGTATGTCTGCCCGGACTGCCAAAAAAAATTGACGGTGTATGATAGAACTCCTTGTTTCTACTGCGGAAAAGACAGTCATGTTGGTCTTACTCACGATTCTTGCATAGAAAAGTTGAACATCGACGGGTGCCTGTATCTTTACCATTACAATGGTTTTCTCAAAAAAATTATTAAAAACGTTAAGTACCGTTTGGCGACCGAGGTCCTTGACGATTTTCTCGAAACGGTACCTTATGAGGCCTTAAAAAAATTTTACGTTTTCAAAAGACACTTTAAGAAGGTCGTTCTGCAGCCTATTCCTTTGACCTGGAAAAAACTGAACTCCCGGGGGTTTAATCAGGCGACGCTAATTGCAAATTTTTTTCAAAAATATCTCGACATCCGTCAAATCGATCTTCTTGCCCGCGTTATCGACAGGGCGCCCCAAGCGCAAATAAGCTCCAAGAAAAGACGCAAAAAAAATGTCAAAGACATATTCACCGTGAAAAGTATTCTCCGAGAAGAAAAAGATACCGGTGTCATACTCGTCGACGACGTCGTAACGACCGGGGCGACGGCCGCTTCGGCAGCCAGGGTATTGAAAGCATGCGGTGTAAAAAAAGTTTTTGTTTTTGCTTTAGCAAAAGGCTAATCGTGTATAATAGTCTGACGATGAAAAAAATCGAAATATCAACAAAAACCATTCTTTTTACGGCTGCCCTGGTGATCGGGCTGATTTTTCTTTTCATGATCAAAGATCTTATTTTTTCTTTACTTATCGCATTTATAATCGCCGGGGCTTTGAGACAACCTGTGGATTTTCTGGAAAAACGCCGATTACCTAGAAGCGTCGCCGCTTTTTTTATATATGTCTTATTCATATTCGGTTTTTTTTATTTACTCACCCTCATAGTCCCTCCGCTGGCAATCGAAATAATTCATCTGTCACGTACCCTACCGAGAATCACCAAGGAAAGTTTTCCCTATATCAATACTTTGCTCAACGTCGACTTTATTTTTCAGAATTTGCCGGGTTTCGCCAACCAAACGATTGACTTTGTAAAAAATATTTTTTCCAACGTCTTATTCATTACTTCGACTCTTTTTTTTGGATTTTATTTTTTGAGAGAAAATGATTTGGAGACAAAACTTCTCGGAGATTTTTTAGCAAAAAAACAAATTTCCCGGATACAAAAAATTAGCCACAAGGCTCAAAATAAAATGAGCGCCTGGTTCTGGGGGGAAATTATCTTGATGGTAGTCGTTGGCGGGTTGACTTACATCGGGCTGGCCCTTTTAAAGATCAAATATTCACTTGCTTTGGCCGTATTGGCCGGTTTACTTGAAGTCATCCCGAATCTGGGCCCAATTATTTCGGCCGTGCCGGCTTTTTTAATTTCTTCGTCTCAATCGCTTTTCATCGGTTTGACCGTACTTGGATTATATTTTGTCGTTCAACAGCTGGAAAATAATCTCATCGTCCCGGTCGTCATGAAAAAGGCGACGGGGCTCCATCCGATAACTATTCTTATCGCTCTGGTTGTCGGGGGTAAAATCGCCGGGATTTTGGGCGTTTTTATTGCCGTTCCCACGACGATCGTCCTCGAAACTATTATTATTGAGCTAAAAAGCGGAAGGAATTAATTCTCCGGGTTTTGATTCCTCCGAGCTAAGTAGATACCCAGCAAAACCGCAGCAACGAGCATAACGGCAATCAGTATTACGAATCCGATAATCGTCAAATTTTTTGGTGACATAAGGCTCGAATTGGTCGTCGAGTTTGGAATATTAAAACTCGTGCCTTGACCCGACGTCCCTGCCGTCGTCGGATTAGTACCGACTCCGGTACCATAGTTTTTACCAAACGGACTACTCGTCCCGACGTTTTTCGTCAAGTTGGCCAAAGATTTTTCAAGATTCGAATTAACCTTTGGGTCGGAAAAATTTGGCTTATAAAGGTCGATTTTATTGTCGGATATATATTTGGCGTTACTTTCAACAAACTGAGAAGTCGTGACGGTGACGCTCCCGCCGGTTTTAGTCGTGTATTTTATGGTGTACGGCAAAGTCGGAATATAATCGGTCGGTATCTCAAAATATCCTTTACTGTCGGTCTTCGTCTGGTAATAAGGATTACTGGAAGAATTCATATAAATGCCAACGGTGGCATCGGGCAAGGTCGCGCCGGACTGATTATAAGCCGTACCTTGGAGATAGGTCGGCATCGGGTCAAATGTCTGGACGATGGTCGCCTTTGAGTTGTCGTAGGCAAAAATCGGTGATTTCGCGATTTCTATCTCCCCGAATCCCTCGCCTTTATTGGGATCGAAGTTCGATTGACTTTCCTTCAAACTAAACTCACCAAATTTATCGGCGGTGACCGTATCAATGAGCCGGTATCTTATTCTCTGACCGGCCGTCGAACCGGGAATGGTCGTGTAAACGGAAATTATCGAGAGCGGATGACTGACTCGCCCGTCAAGGTAAACGTTGCCGACGTGATCACCCTGATAAACGATGTCTATCAGTTTTAAAGGTGTGACGATGGGTGTCGTCGAATCGATCGGAATATCCCTATGTTGTGGTCCGCCCTGTTCGACAATATCCATGTCCCCGGTGGAACCGGGATAGATGTCAAAATACATTTGTGAGTAATTGGGATTCAACGATTTGACCGAAGGAAAAGTATACGGACTGGATAAAGTCAAATGATATGTGCCGTCGGCAACAAAAAAACTGAAGGAACCATTGTCAACCGTCGTATAGGGATTTGTAAAAGTTCCCCCGCCGGTGACTCCGATGTCGGCCGGACTGACCATTTTATATGTGCCATCAGTCTGCTTTCTTAACAAGTTGACGTTTACACCGTTGACTGGCTCGAGAGTCTGACTGTCAAAAACTCGTCCCGAAGGATCCCAAGTGATTGGCTTACATACCTGCAAAGCGGAAGACCAATCTATCTGCATCTCTCCTTGTTGCTGACCGCCCTGGCCTGGGGGTGGGGACGGCTTTTGAACCGGAGGATGATAATACGCAAAAAACATGTGTTTGTACGTTGTGCTGTTGTCATGCCAAGTCAAAGTCTGCGACATCAAACTCGGATCGACCGGGTTGGAGATGGCGACTTCCGGGTTGGAAAGAAGAGCCAACTTTGGCGCCAATTTAAAACCAATGGCGTCGTAACTTCCGGCCGTAACCGGAGGTAGTCCGGCGGTCGCATCGGTGTTTTTATCACCCGTGGTACAGGTCGGAGTCGGATTTTTATCGGTATATACGCACTCAACGATATATACCTGAATGTTGTTATTGCTAACATAATTGGCATTGGCGCTTTCTATTTTTAAAGCCGCTCGGTGGACGGCGTCCGTGAGGTTATTGCATCCCGAATTAGCATCGCTGCATTGAACGGCCGGGATACAAAAATTGCCCCATCCCTGCCCCGTTATATTTGGAGGCGTTGGTGTCGGAGTCACCGTCTGCGCAAAAACCGGCAAAGAAAAAAGAATGAAAAAAACGGCAACCAAGAAGATTTTAACAATATTTTTCCTCATTATTTATATATATACATATATATTGAACGTCTGTCAAGTTGAGAAAACGCCAAACATTCGGTAAAACTGCGTTAAATATGCGGTAATTAATTGCGCTTTGCTGTATAATTGCTTTACGATATGAAAATCGCAGTGTTGGGTGGAGGTCTGACCGGAATGACGGCTAGTTATTTTTTGGCCGGAAAGGGACATCACGTAACCTTGATGGAAAAAAACAGTGAGTTGGGAGGTTTGGCGATCGGTTTTAAAAATCCCGACTGGAATTGGCATCTGGAGCGTGCCTACCATCATCTTTTTGCCAATGACCATGATATATTAAGTTTCGCCAATGAAATCGGTTTTGATAAAATTTTTTTTCAAAACCCGACAACAGCCTCCTTGTACGAAACAGCAAACAATAAATTTCAAATTTTACCTTTAGATACTCCAGGTGATTTATTGGCTTTCCCCTATCTCAATATTGCCGACAAAATGCGGGCTGGGGCGGTTATGGCATTTTTGAAGCTTTCCCCTTTTTTACCTCTTTTTGAAAAAAATACCGCCGAGGCTTTTCTCAAAAAAACTATGGGGAGAAGAGCTTGGATTAGCTTATGGGAAGAACTTTTTCGGAAAAAGTTCGGAGAATATGCGGGAATTATTCTGGCGAGTTTCATCTGGGCCAGAATCAAAAAAAGGACTAAAAATTTGGGTTATATAGAAGGAGGATTCCAAACATTTATCGATTATCTAACTAATAAGTTAACTGGTTTGCGGGTCAACGTGCTAACGGGTATTGAAATCAAAGACATCAAAAAACGAGGGTCGAAATACCTAATAAACAATTGGGAGTATGATGCTGTCATTTCTACTTTGCCAACTCCGGTAATGACAAAAATAACTTCCAAAATATTTACCGCAGAATTCCTGCAGAAATACCGCAAACTTAAATACCTCCACGCCATGACCTTGATTTTGGAGACTAAGGAACCGCTTTTGGAAAATACCTACTGGCTTAACGTATCGACTCCGAAAATACCAGTGATGGGTATCGTGCAACATACGAATTTCATAGACAAAAATAATTACGGAGGGAATCATCTGTGCTATCTAGGATGGTACTTGAAGAGGGAAGACAAACTAATGAATATGGAAAAAGACAGATTAATAAAATACCTGATTCCTTATCTGAAAATTCTCAATTCTAAATTCTCAATTCTAAATTCGTATCTATTTCGGGCCCCATTTGCTCAACCGATATTTGACAGAGATTTTGTGGAAAACAGACCTGGTTTTGTCACGCCGCAAAAAAATTTTTTTATCGCCAATCTCGACATGACTTATCCATATGACAGGGGAACGAATTATGCGGTGAAGCTAGGGAAAAATGTGAGCGAATTGATAAAAATATAGATCAATGACTTAACACCAATGAGGCTGCTCCCAACACGCCTGTTTTTACTCCGAAAGGTGATATTTTAATTTGCGTTGATATGTGTTTTTTATTCCCAAACTGATTATCCAAAAATGTCGCCAGGGCCATTTTTTTTAAGTGCTTCCATAATACAGAGTTCTTGCCGGTAAAGATTATCTCATCTGGTTTAAATATATTCTCTATATTTGCTAATCCTATACCCAAATGATAAGAGATCTCCTCAACTATAGGTTTAATCCTTATATCTTTAGTCTTTATCAAACCGATTAACTGCTTGGTTGATATATTTTGATTCAGATTATTTAGAATAATTCTCTTGATCCCTATCGCTCCTGTGTAGGCATTGAGACAACCACGCCTTCCACATGTGCATAGTCTTCCATTGGTATCGATTATCATTTCACCTAAACCAGCGACTGAAAATTTATTTCCACTGTACAGTTTTCCACTGATCGCAATTGCGCTTCCTGTGCCTGTACCAAATGTTAAAAGAATAATCGTTTTATCCGTTCTTTTGTATTTAAAAAATAGGAGGCCGCTTAATGCGCAATGAGCATCATTGTCCATAAGGCAAGTTAATTTGTACTTGTTCTCTATTTGGTTAATTATCCTCTTATTAATTAAATATTTTATATGTGGAAGAAACACTAGGTTCTTACTTTTAAAATCGATCATTCCAGGAATACCTATTCCTATACCTGAGATGTTTTGTCTATTCTTGTAGAGATTTATAATTCTATCTAGATAGAGACTAAACGCATCAAAATTATCTGGAGTTTTTTTATCAAAAAAATATAAAATCTTTCCTTCTCTAGACACAACCGCGCTTTTTATACTTGTTCCGCCTATATCAATTCCTATCGCAAATTTTGTTTCCATACTAAATAATTTCCGAGAATAAGATAATCCAAATCTGTTGATTTGAACGTATTTATGGCATCGCTAGGTGTCTCAACAATAGGTTCATTATTATTAAAAGAAGTGTTTAATAGAACCGGGCAACCTGTTAATTTGAAAAATTCATTTACGAGATCGTAATATATACCATTATCTTTCTTATTGACTGTTTGTAATCTCGCCGTTCCGTCATTATGTACGATTGCCGGAATATGCTTCCTGTGAGCAGATTCTACTTTGGGGGTAAAAAGCATAAATGGAGAAGGTCTGTCGATTGCAAAATAACTTGATGCTTCTTCTTCCAAGCAAACGGGCGCAAATGGCCTGAAAGCCTCTCTGTGTTTTATTCTTTTATTTAAGATGTCCCTCATTTTTATTGATCTTGGATCACACAGTATACTTCTATGTCCTAACGCTCTAGGTCCAAGCTCTGATCCGCCTTGAAACCAACCGATTATTTTCTGGTTCTTTATTAGGAAAGCAGTTTTTTTAGCAATATTTTTTATCTTTTTGAATCGTATTTGAATATATGGAACGGTTTTTTTTATCATTGACCCGGTCTCTTTGTTTAAAGCAACTAAGATTTCATCCTCGCTATACGTCTTTCCAAAATAATCATTAACAAGTCTTTTTCTAGGTACAGATCCTGTTAATTTTTGATAACCGTAAAGAGCATTACCAATGCATTGCCCGCGATCAGATGAGGCCGGAAAAACAAAAAGGTCTTCAACCAATCCGCTTTCAAGAATCGCAGAGTTTGTATTACAATTAAGAGCGACTCCTCCAGCCAAGCATAACTTTTTTATGCCTGTCTTTTTCACTAACTTTCTAACAAGCTCAATGATAATTGATTCCGTCTCGTGTTGTATATAAGTTGCTGCTGAAGAAGATTTTATTGTATTACCTTTTTGAAAAGGCGCACCGAAATTAAGTTTGTTTCTATTAATAAAATCCATGGCTCCCTTTTCATATTTTGATGTTAATTTCCCAGTAACTTCAAGCTTTTCATTTATTGAAAATAGCCTTGGAACTCTTTTCGGAAGCTTGCCAAATGCTGCCAAACCCATAGTCTTTCCAGCCTCTTGATCAGTCCAGCCAATAAAATTAGTAAAAGACTCATAGGCTCTACCTATCCCTAAAGGTGGTTCACGATCTGGGTCATTTCCTCCTATTTTTATCATATTTTGCCCCTCACCGATGAAATAACTTTCTGTATCTTTTTGATTCCCTTGACCATCTATTACTAAAACCAATGACTTGTTAAAATTAGAGAAAAAATATGAACTAAATGCATGGGATAGATGATGATCGACGCTTATACATTTGTTTTTATCAACGCCAAAGACTTCCAGTCCTCCTGAAAATCTATCAGGCAAAGGTCGACCGTAAGAACTAAAAGCAAATAAAGAAATATCCTCGATACTTGTCTTCGTGCTTTTTAGACAATACAAGAGAGAGTTTGTATATCCTGGAGAATAACGCTTTCGATTAAGTCTTTCCTCTGATATGGCACATCTTAATGAACCGTCGATCATTATCGCACATCCACCATCATGTCCAACATTTATCCCAACAACAATATTTTTATTGCTCATTTTATTCTTGAGTAATTTTTATAAAATTCAATCGCAGGAGTTGGCGTGGGATCAAAATTATTCACTACACTTAAGTAAAAACTAATCAATGACGACATAAGTAAAAAATCAATTGTTTGTAGTAGCTTGGTTTTTTCTTTTGATTTAATAGTTAAATATCTCAATTTATTCAAGCGTAAATAATCTTCGATTATTGATAAGTCTTTTTTTTCTTCCTTCTGGAATAGACTGGAATACAAAATTAAAAAAAATCGTTTATTGGCTGTATTTGGAAAATTCAAACCTTCTAAAAAATAATGCATTGCTTCTGGAGCTAAATGTGATGCAGATTGATGTTTGGAGTTCCAATGCAGTTGTCTCGAAAAAAGTTGGATACTCCCTTCGGCAAATCCTGCACTAATGATGTCTATTGAATGATTTGATATTTTTTTGGCAATTAATTCGTTTTGATTATTAAATCTCTTGCTGAGTAATTTTTTTTCTAGCCTATCAAGTCCTAATATCAATGATATTATGTCAATGTTTATCACACCTAATATGTAAAAAATATTAAGAAAAATACCCAATGAAGAGCCGACAGCCATCCTTGGTTGACCGCAAAAATTCAACTCTTTATTAATCGTGTAAGTGAATAAACTTTTATTACCAACTATTTTAATAAGCCTTCCTCCAGAGCTTATTACTATAATTTCAGAATTTTTATTAAGTGCTTGTTTGGCACAAGATAAGACTTCCTTTGAATTACCAGAGTAACTTGAAAAAATTATCAAAGTGTTTTCATCAGTCCATTCAGGCAAGTCAAAACCATTTACGCAATACGTCGGTATTTTTAACTTGTTTTTATATAATGAGTTCACTATCTTAAAGGCAATAAGAGAGCTTCCCATGCCAGAAATTACAATTTTATTTATTTTGTGTTTTGGCAACTTGAATTTACGCCACTGCTTATCAGAAAAGACGGATTTGATTTGCGCTATAAGCTTAAGTATTGTAGGTAGCATTCGAGATCTATCGTTGACATAGATCGTGTTCATACTTTGTTATGAAGCTATATTATAAATTATAATTTATCAAAGTAAAGTAATTATGTATTAAAAATAAGTGGTGATCTTCAATTTCATCTCCCAGGTTTCCTTCGGTCGGACCAGAATCTTTTTTTCGGCGATAGCTCCGACAAGAGCGGTCAAAGGCTCGAAACATATGAAATCGCTGTCGGGCATTTCTTTGGTCTGCGACCAGACGACCATATAGCTTATGACCGATGGTTTAGTCAGATCCTCGATGACGATCTTTCTTCCGGGAAAAAATATTTCCGCTTTCTTTCTAAAACTATAATCGTTGTCGGGAGGAGCATTGTCCCAGTTAAAATTATGAGCGGAAAAACCTTTTATACCGATTGTTTTTATAAATTTTTTATCTTCGTGCTTGATATAGAAATAAGGATGAATGGCCGGTGATATCGGCATATCATCGGTTCCTTTATTGTCAACTTTCATGGAATAAAAAAGATTATTTTTCTTTGCGGTTACAACTATACGGACCCTGAAATCGTACGGAAATTCCTGTTGTATTTCATTCATGATTTTTCGACTGTCCAATAAAAACGTCGCCGAACTTTCGGTCTTTTTTACCGTCTTCCAATCAAAGTCCCTTCCAAATCCGTGCCGGCGCAAAGTCGTTCCGCTGGTCGACCAACAGGGAAAAAGAACCGGAATCCCGGTCCGCTGAAGAGAACGCCCCTGATAGAATATTTCGACATACTTTTTTTTCAATGGATCAAAGACGGACCAACTGGTGATGTACCCGCCGAAAGAGGAAGCTTTGATGAATGAAGGATGATTCATGGATTTCCGAGTAGAGGAATCCCGGCCAGATCGTAGGATTTTACTTCCTTATAATTTTTGTTTTTGACAAAAGCTGGCTTGCCGTCTTTTTCGATAAGATAAAAAGCGAATCCTTGCATTGCCTGGACTTTTTTATAGTCGGCATGTCCCGGCATGCTCGCCTCGTCTTTTTTTTCGGAAAAGTCAACCGGGCTGTCGTCGGCGGTGACAAAGTAAGTTTTGCCGACATTGACGGCCAGATGTCCCAATCCCGACTTTATAAAAACACTGTCTCCCGCTTTTACCGGTACGGCTTTGAAATTTACTACTTTGTCGCTCACCATCTGACCCTTATCATCTTTTGCCAACTCCTGCATCAAGACGACTCCCGTGCCGTAAAGTATCCAGTACGTTTCGTCAAGGTGTCCGACATGATAATGACCGTAAGTCTTGATGTACTCACCGCCGACCACCCCCGGCTCCCAGACGGTGATATTCCTTTGATCTTTCCCCCCTCTTATCATGTAATAAAAAACAGCCGGACCGGAAGCGTTTTGATCCATCAAAACCTCTTTCATTTTCTCATGAGTTCTGGCCGCGTAATGTTTCGATACATACGAAAAGTCAATATTCATAATATAAATTTAAAACTTTTAGATGGTTGTCTTCAAAACAACCGTATTTTTTGTCATCGGTTTTATTTTATATAGTAAAACATTTTCCGGTATAAAGCACGAGTGACCTTTTGAAACGAAAATTATTCCGTCTTCGGCAATGACTTCGACCGAGCCTTCCCTTATGAAAAGATGGGAAAAAGATTCGTGATTTCTCAGGACGGATATCTTTTTTGGTTTGATGATGTCCAAGGAAAAATATTTTGTCGTGAGAAGTCTTTCGCCTTTTCTCACCGGCGTCATTTTTTTCAAATCATTATGGACCGGATCGGTATCCAGATATTTAAAATAGTCTTCGACGTGAATCTCCCGAATCGACCCGTCGTTTTTGAATTTCCCTTTATCAAACGACCTTATCGTCGAGACCGGATCCATGACGTCTTGTTGGACTTCCAAATTGACCAATCCCAACGGGAATTTTTTATCCTCCTCCCAGGAGTGCTGGACTCCCAAAAGACCGATTCCGATCGTATCTTTTTTCACGTGATGGACATTGACGAATTGCCAGGGATTAATTTTTGCGATGTATTCTTTTGATTGGGATTTGGCTTGTTCCAGGGTCAAATCATTTTTTTTGATTTGAGCGCTTAAGATTTTCATTTTTTCCTCAATCAAAAGACACGCTTTTTTATAGTTCTCGACATCAATCCCTTTTTTGATTCCATATGTGACCATGCCGTCTTCCAGGTAGTAACACGACTCCAGCTTGGGCCGCCAGCGTTTGTCCTCCACAGACTCTTTTATGTGGATCTGAAAAGAATTACCAATCGACTGATTTATCTTAATGAGCGGAATTCTATTTGTCAGTCTGGTCACTTCTTTCAACTCGAAATAATCGACGTTTTTTTTATAACCGGTTTTGCTTATGAGACTATCGCGATCGGCGACACCGATTTCCGGACAGAATCCGGGGTCCAACGTCGAATTGATTTTTATCAAAAGTTTTGATCGGCTGAAGAGTTCATAGCTCTGACCAACCTTTTTTTCCTGGATATCTTTCCTTCCACCCCAGCCTTTGAATTTTATGATGTAGTTGCCTCCCCAGGTCGGTTGTTCTATCAATTTGGGGACAATGAGGTATGGACGCTTTGTTTTGTTCATACTTTTTATTTAGGTATATTAGTATAATATATGACGGAAGGTTTTACATTTATAAAAACAATGAGAAATAATAAATTCTTCGCGTATCTTCGTGTTTTAAGAGTCAATCAATGGATAAAAAATCTTGTCGTTTTCACCGCCATCATATTTTCGGGAAAGCTTTTTGTGCCGAATCTTTTTTTACAAAGTTTTTACGCTTTTTTTATTTTTTGTCTTTTGTCTTCAACTTCTTATGTCCTCAATGACATCATCGACTATCCCTTCGACAAGAAGCACAATCTCAAAAAGCACCGCCCGATTGCATCCGGAGAGATATCGATATCCGAGGCAACTTTTATTCTGTTCGTTCTCATTTTGATATCGCTATTGTCGGCGTTATTTTTTTCCCTGTCGTTTTTTGTTTTGAGTTTCTTTTTTATTCTCCTCCATTTCTTCTATTCCTTTTATCTCAAAAAATATCCGGTCATCGATATTTTCACTATCTCAACTTCTTTTTCCATTCGTGCTTTTGCCGGCGTCGTCGCAACCGGCTTCCATATCCCGATTTGGATGATGTTGACGATATTTTTTATGTCTCTTTTTATGGCCTCGGTCAAGCGTCATGCCGAGCTTGTTTCGCAGGGGAAAGAGACGAGATACTCGCTCTACAAATACAATGAGCATTTTCTTGATTTTCTGACATATTCTTCGGCAACGGCGACGATCTTGTCATACTCGTTTTACACCTATTTTGAACCGCTGCCACCCATAAAATCCATGCTCGATGACTATACAAGCGTTCATTTCCCGGGCCTTGAAGCAAGGAAACTTTTGATGATCACCATCCCTTTTGTAGTATACGGAATCACCCGGTACGCGCAACTTCTCTACGAGCGATATGAGGGTGAACGTCCCGAGAAACTCATTACGACCGATATTCCTCTCATTGTGACTATCGGTATCTGGGCGGCGATCCTAATTGCTCTGATATATGTTTTGTAGCATATAGTCCATTGACAAAAAGAATAATAGTTTATAAAGTTATAAAGTTAGAAAGTTCACAAAGTACTATGAAAAATTCTGATTCGGGTAAAAAGCAAGCGGTCAACTTTGCCATCGAACAAATTCAAAAACAGTTCGGGCGCGGTTCTATCATGAGATTTGGCCAGGGTCCGGTCGTTCCGGTCGAAACGATTTCTTCGGGAATTTTGCCTCTCGACATCGCCCTGGGCGTCGGGGGAATCCCCAAAGGTAGAATCATTGAAGTTTACGGACCGGAGGCATCGGGAAAAACAACGATTTGTCTTTCGATTATCGCCGAAACACAAAAAGCCGGCGGGGTTGCCGCTTTT